>CAUJJV010000178.1 GCA_963205375.1 Pseudomonadota bacterium | reverse complement strand
GCCGGTGTTGACGGTAACGGACACCGCGAACGCGGCGGCCAGCGCCAGGATGGCACCCGCCATGTAGGAGCGGATCAAGGTGTCCCGGGTGGACATGAAGATTTTGGATTCTCCGGCATCCACCATTTTGGTGACGAATTCGGACGGGATGACGTAGGACATGGTGGAGTTCCTGAAGGTTGCAAAGAAAAAATTCGGGAGGGGATGGGCACGGCGTCACGCGCGGCGTGCGCGGCCACCTTTTTCCGCCCAGGTGCGGGTCCAGCGCAGTTGCATCTTGCGCATCACCGCGAGCATGAGCAGGGAAAAAAGCGCCATGACCACGAAGCCAGGCAAGAAGCTGCCCAGGTGTTGTTTCGACTGGCCCATCATGGCGGGCACGGTGCCGCCACCGAGGGCGCCAATTTCGCCAATCATGGAGCCCGCCACGGCGGTCGAGGTGGGCCAGCGCAGCGGCACCAGCTGGAACAAGGCGCCATTGCCTGCCCCCAGGGCGGCAAAGCACAGGATGAGCAGGAGCGTGGTCATGACCAGGGAGCCCGACGACAAGCCCACCCCCACCAGGCTCACGGCCACCGCCACCAGCACCACGGTCAGCGTATTCACACCGCCCCAGTGGTCCGAAATCCAGCCACCGGCCACGCGCACCACCGCCCCCATGAGCGCCGCGAGCATGGTGAGCTGCCCGGCTTGCACCTTGCTCACACCGAACTGGTCGTAGTAGTAGGTGGGCAGGAAGGTGACGATGCCGATGAAGCCGCCAAACGTCACCACATAAATCAGGCTGAACACCCAGCCGTCGCTTTCCATCAGGCAGGCCAGGTGCTCGCGCATAGAGGCGTGTTCGTCACGGTCGGGCGGCTCCTTGGCCATGAACAAGACCACGGCCATGGGCACCAGCGAGGCCAGCGCGGCAATGCCGTAGACCGTCTGCCAACCGTAGGCCTGGGCCAGGGGCGGCGCCAGTAGCGCAGCCAGGGCGGTGCCCGCGTTGCCCGCACCCACCAGACCCATGGCCAGACCTTTGTATTTGGGCGGATACCAGCCCGAACCCAGCGACATGGCCACGCCAAAACTGGCCCCGGCCACGCCCAGCAGCAGGGCCATCTTGAGCAGGTCGTCGTAGGTGTGCACAAAGAAGTACCCGAACGACATGGTGAAGGTGATCAGGCACAGCTCCACCAGGGTGGCGGTCTTGCGCCCCACGTACTGCGCCAGCAAGCCCAGCGGGAAACGCATGATGGCGCCCGCCACGATGGGAATGGACAGGAGCAATCCCTTTTGCGCGGGTGTCAGTTGAAATTGTTCGCTGATGAACGGAGCCATGGCGCCATTCATCACCCAGATGACGAACGAGAACATCAGGTAAAAAAACGCTGCGAACAACGTGGGTGTGTGCCCGCTTTTCAAAAAGTCACGAAATCCGGCCATAAATGGGCTCCGAAGGGGGTGCAGGGGGGAGGGGAAGGGCGTGCGGCTGCGCTACCGTGATGGCAGGCAATACTCCGCAATATCTACTAGACCGTCGTTGGCCGTAACTTGAATAAGCAGGATCTGTGCCTGCTGTGTGTGCAACTGATGCACAAAAAAAGGGCGTCTGTAAAAGACGCCCTTTTTGAAGTTCCCTGGAGAGTGGGCAGAGGGGCTACGCCGCTTTTTCCACGTGGGCTTGCCGGGTGTACAAAAAGTCAATCACGGCCTTGCGGTAGCCCAGGTACTGCGGGCTGTCGGCCAAGGCCACGCGGCTGCGCGGGCGGGGCAGATCCACGGTGAGAATTTCGCCAATGGTGGCGGCCGGGCCGTTGGTCATCATCACGATCTTGTCGGACAGCAGCACGGCCTCGTCCACGTCGTGCGTGACCATCACCACGGTGCTTTGGGTGCGGGCCACGATCTCCAGCAGCTCGTCCTGCAGCTTGGCGCGGGTCAGTGCGTCCAGCGCGCCAAAGGGTTCGTCCATCAGCAGCACTTTGGGTTCCATGGCCAGGGCGCGGGCAATGCCCACGCGCTGCTTCATGCCACCGCTGATCTCGCCGGGGCGCTTTTGCGCGGCGGCGGTCAGGCCTACCATGGCCAGGGCCGCATCGGTGCGCGCCATCAACTGGGCCTTGTTCTCCGATGGTGCACCGGTGCTCTTGGATGCCGCACCAAACACGCGCTCCACACCCAGGTACACATTTTCAAAGCAGGTGAGCCAGGGCAGCAACGAGTGGTTCTGGAACACCACGGCGCGGTCGGGGCCGGGGCCGGCGATTTCGCGGTTGGCGCACAGCAGTGCCCCGTTGGTGGGCGTGGTCAGGCCGGCAATCAGGTTGAGCAGCGTGGACTTGCCGCAACCCGAGTGACCAATGAGAGCCACGAACTCGCCCTTGGCCACGGTGAGGTTGATGTCGCGCAGCGCGGGGAACAGGCCCTTCTTGGTCTTGAAGGTTTGCTCGACGTTCTGAATCTCGATGAATTTGGAAGAATGTTGGTTCATGGTGTTTTCCTGGTTCAGGGCTACCGTGGAACCGGCTTTGCCGGGCCACTGGTGGCGCCCCCTTGAGGGGGAAGCGCCAAAGGCGCTTCGGGGGTGGGTCAGTTTTTTACCTCTTCGAAGGTAAAGGCGGTTGCGATCTTGATCAGGGCGTATTCCAGAACCAGCCCGACGATGCCAATCACGAAGATGGCGATGATGATGTTCTTGACGTTGAGGTTGTTCCACTCGTCCCACACCCAGAAGCCAATGCCCACGCCGCCGGTCAGCATCTCGGCGGCCACAATCACCAGCCAGGCGGTGCCGACTGCCAGGCGCACGCCGGTCAGCATGTAGGGCAGCACCGAGGGGAACAGGATCTTGGTGAGGATCTTCCACTCGGACAGGTTCAGGACCTTGGCCACGTTCATGTAGTCCTGCGGCACGCGCTGCACGCCCACCGCGGTGTTGATGATCATGGGCCAGATGGAGCAGATGAAGATGGTCCAGATGGCGGCCGGGTTGGCACCCTTGAACACCAACAAACCAATCGGCAGCCACGCCAGCGGAGACACCGGGCGCAGCAGGCTGATCAGCGGGTTGAACATGCGGCTCAGAAATTCAAAGCGGCCAATCGCAAAGCCCGCCGGGATGCCCACCGCAGCAGCCAGGCCAAAGCCCACCGCCACCCGCTCCAGCGACATCAGCACGTTCCATCCCACGCCCTGGTCGTTGGGACCCTTGCGGTAGAACGGATCGCTGAAGATGTCCACAGCCTGCTTCCAGGTTTCCCAGGGGCTGGGGATGCTGTTTTGGGTGCCAATGCTCACCAGCGCCCAGATGCCCACCAGCAGGGCCAGGCCCAGCACCGGGGGCAACACCGTCAGGATGAGCCCATTCCAGTCAAACGGGTTGCGGGCTTTGGGAGGCTCTGATTTTTGGGCTTTTTGGGCCTTGGCCCCCGTGAAATCTGCGTGAGCAGCTTCTTTTTTGATAGCAGGCTTCTCGCTGGACTGCGCCAGCGGTGAGTGAAATACGGCACTGACCATGGTGGACTCCTGGTGGTGGTGAAGGCTTAGACCTTGACTTTGAAGCTGTCGGCGTACTTCCTGGGATCCTTGCCATCCCAGACCACGCCGTCCATGAACTTGCTGGAGCGCATGTCGCTCTTGGGCAGCGGTGTCTTGCTGGCAGTGGCGGCCTGCTTGTAGATGTCAATCTGGTTGATCTGTTTGGCCACGGTCAGGTAGTCAGGATGGTCCTTCAGCAAGCCCCAGCGCTTGTGCTGGGTCAGGAACCACATGCCATCAGACAGGTAGGGGAAGTTGACCGTGCCTTCGTTGAAGAACTTCATGTGGTTGGCGTCATCCCAGGTCTTGCCCATGCCGTCCTGGTAGCGACCCAGAATGCGCTGGTTGATCGCGTCCACGCTGGTGTTCACATAGCTCTTGTCGGCAATGGTTTCGGCCATCTTGGACTTGTTGGACAGGCTGGCGTCGATCCACTGGCTGGCTTCCAGAATCGCGGCGGTCACGGCGCGGGCGGTGTTGGGGTATTTCTTGACGAACTCGCCGGTGGTGCCCAGCACTTTCTCGGGGTGGTCTTTCCAGATGTCCTGGGTGGTGGCTGCGGTCACGCCAATGCCGTCGATGATGGCGCGGTGGTTCCAGGGCTCACCCACGCAGAAGCCGTCCATGTTGCCGACACGCATGTTCGCCACCATCTGGGGTGGGGGTACGGTGATGACTTTGGCATCCTTCATGGGGTTGATGCCGTTGGCGGCCAGCCAGTAATACAGCCACATGGCGTGGGTGCCAGTGGGGAAGGTCTGGGCAAAGGTGTATTCGCGCTTCTCGCTGGCCATCAGCTTGGCCAGGCCGGCACCATTCACGGCGCCCTTGTCGGCGAGCTTCTTGGACAGCGTGATGGCCTGGCCGTTGTGGTTGAGGTTCATCAGCACGGCCATGTCTTTCTTGGGGCCGGAGATGCCCAGGTGCACGCCATAGACCAGGCCGTAGAGCACGTGGGCGAAGTCCAGTTCGCCATTGACCAGCTTGTCGCGCACGCCGGCCCAGCTGGCTTCCTTGCTGGGGATGATCTTGACGCCGTGCTTCTTGTCAAAACCCATGACCGAGGCCATCACCACGCTGGCGCAATCGGTCAACGGAATGAAGCCGATTTTTACTTCGGTCTTCTCGGGGGCATCGGAGCCAGCGGCATACACCGCAGCGCGCAGCGCGGGGTTGATGCCCACGGCGCCGACGGCGGCAGTCTGCAGTACCGCGCGGCGGCTGAGTTTGGATTTCAGAAGATCAGTCATGGCAACACTCCAAAGAAAAAAGAAAACAAAAAAGACGTCCGCACAGGGCTCACAGCGCAGTGCGCAAGTGAACCTGTGGGGACGCCTTTGTCCGGTCTGACTGCAACCACCCGCCGTTAGGTAGTGCCTGTCAGAGAACCCTGTTCGGGTTGTGTTGAAGACTATGCAATGACCGTGCCAGGCTGGCTGGCGGGCTATTTGTCTAAAAATCGCGCCGGTGGTGGCGTGGTGGGCACTGATTTTGTGCGCCGCACCAAATGCAGGCGCCGGATGCGCCCACTGCTGCGGATCAGGTCAACTGCCGGTAGGCGTGGTGCGTGCCGGGTGGTTCCAGGGTGAACTCACTCACCGTATGCAGGAGGTTGCTGGCGCCTTCTTTGAGGGTGCGTGCTGCGGCATCCAGTTCTTCCACCAGCGCTGCGTTTTGCTGGGTGGCGTGTTCAAACGCGATCACGGCCTCGCCCATCTGGGCCACGCCAACCGATTGTTCGTGGCTGGCGATGCTGATGCGCCCCACGATTTCCGTCACTTGCTGGATGCTGGACACGACCTGGTCCACGACTTCGCCACCCTGGGAGGCCACGGAGGCAGCGGCCTGGGCCAGCTGGTTGGCGCTCTTGGCGCTTTCGGCGTTCTGTTCCACCGCATCGGCCAGTTCTTTCATGCTCGATGCGGTTTGCACCAGGGAGCTGGCCTGGTTTTCGGTGCGGGCCGCCAGTTCGTGGTTGCCTTCGGCAATCTCGCCGCTGGCCACCGCCACACCTTCGGCATCGCGGCGCACGCGGGTCACCACGCCAGCCAGGTTGCCTTGCATGGATTTGAGGTGCCACAGCAGGCTGGAAGCATCCCCGTTAGCGAGGCTAATGGTCCGGCTCAGGTCCCCGGAGCCCACAGTTTGCGCCACCAGCACAGCCTTGCCGGGCTCTCCGCCCAGCTGGCGCAGGATGCTGCGTACCACCATCACGCTGGACAGCACGGCCAGTGCAGCAGCAGCCAGGCCACTGACCAGCATGACGCCCAGCATGGAATTGGCCTTGCCCAGTGCGCCCGCTGTGGTGGCGCTGGCTTCGTCGACCTGCTTCTGGTAAACACATCGAGCTGTTTCTGGATGTCGGCGCTGGCCCGGTCGAAGCCGGGTTGTCCGTTGGCGCCCTTCATGAGTGCGTTGCCGGCTTCCATGCCTTGTGCGATATAGGCCTCGGCCATGCGTTTACCCATGTCGTAGAACCGGTTGAAAGCGGCGTCGATGTCTTCCAGTGACTTCAGGCTGGCAGAGTCCCCGGCCTTCTGGTAGCGGGCCCGGAACTTGTCCATATCGCTTTTGAAGCGCGCACGGGCGTCTTCGGCGTCCTTGTATCCAGCGGGGTCGTGGGTGGCCGATACATCGGTGAGGAATTGCTGCACGTCGGAGCGTGCCAGGTTCATGTCGTCCACCGCCAGCACGTACTGCAGGGTTTCGTCGTTGATGGTGCGCACGTCGCTGGCCAGACTGTTGAGGTACATCGCGACGATGGCAAATGCCAAGATCACCAGTGCCACGATGGCTGCAAATGCGATAGACAGGCGAGCTTTGATGCTCAGGTGATTCAGCACAGGTTCAGTTCCCGGGAGGTAGGTATTTGCAGAATTGCTCGGCAGAGCTGCCGATGCAACTGGAAAGTGTATACCGTTCTCCGGGGCGGACTTAGCCGAGCAGATCCGCCACGTCCAGCATGCGCTGGGCCACTTCTACCAGTTTGAGGTTTTTGTCCATGGCGGCTTTGCGCAGCCGGGTGTAGGCGTCGTTTTCGCTGAGGTTCTGGCGCTCCATCAGCAGGGCCTTGGCGCGGTCGATGACCTTGCGGTCCTTGAGTTCGGTGCTGAGTTCCTGCAGCTCACTGCGGGTGTTTTCCAGTTCCTTGCGCAGCGCCTGTTCCTGCTGGAAGCGGGCCAGGGCCACGTCCAGAATGGGGCGGATGCGTTCGGGCTGAAGGCCGGCCACGATGTAGGCCGACACACCGGCTGCCACGGCCGCGCGGGCATTGCTGGTGTCTGGGTCGTTGGTGAACATGACGATGGGGCGCCGCGCGTCGCGGGTGGCCATGACCACATGCTCCAGCGCATCGCGGGCCTCGCTTTCGGCATCCACGATGATCATGTCGGGCGCCAACTGGGCCAGACGCTCGGTGAGGTACACATCGGCGGGCAGCGAGGCCACCAGGTTGAATCCGTTTTCGAGCAGGCCAATGCGCAGGCTGCGTGAGCGTTCGGCCTGCTCCAGCGCGTGCGTGTCCTGCTGGTCGTTGACGATCAGGTCCGGGGCGATCACAACAATGCGCAGGGGTTCAGACATACATGGGTTGACGCAATTTTCGCGCCAACCCTAGCGTGGTATGCGCCAGTAGTGGTAACGCCATGCGCTGACAAAGCCGACACGCTGGTACAGGGCCAGCGCAGCGGTGCTGCCTTCATCTACTTGCAGGAATACGCGGTCGAACCCGCGCGCGATGGCTTCCTGGGCCAGACTGGCAAGAATTTGCCTAGCCAGACCACGCCCACGGCAGCGCAAGGCGGTGCGCATGCCGTGAATACCCGCCCAGCCATGACCGAACGAGGCCGTGCCAGCCGCCGCCGGACCTTGCGCGTCCGCCAGACTGGCATAGACCACACAGGTGCTGCGGCTCAGGGCCTGGACGCGGTGGGCGCCGTCTACCGGGTCAAAGCCTGGCGCCAGGTAGACGTTTGACCACGCGGAGGTGGGTTGCGCGGTCAACATGGCCTGTCCCGGCGCCAGCACTTGCAGCATGTGCCGTGCCGAACCCGTTTGCACCTGCGTGGGTTGCTCGGGCCGGTAGCCCATGCGCTGAAGCTCCCGGTGGATATTGGCCAGGGCCGGCACGTCGGCCACACGAAAGGCCGGGGTGAGGCCGCGTGTGGCATACCGGTCGGCAATGGTGTGCACGATGTCCGCGTCCTGCAGCGCATGGCTCAGCGGCACCGCGCTGGTGGCCCGGCCAATGGTGGAGACGTCAAATGGCAGCAGCCATCCGGGCAATGCCTCGACGGCATGGGGCGCCACGGCATCCAGGGTGGCACGTTCCAGATCGGCGATGTCGTGGTCGTTCAGCATGGCTGTACTCTAAACTCTGCGCCCTATGGTGCAAAACATGCTGGTGTTGGGAATTGAGTCGTCGTGCGATGAAACCGGGGTGGCGCTGGTGCGCACGCGTGCGCAGGGCGTCCCGGAATTGCTGTCGCACGCGTTGTACAGCCAGATCGAGATGCACCAGGCATTTGGCGGCGTAGTGCCCGAGCTGGCCAGCCGTGACCATATTCGCCGGGTGATTCCGCTGGCACAGGAAGTCCTGGGTACTGCGGGGTGCACTCTGGCCGAGGTCGATGTGGTGGCCTATACCCGTGGCCCGGGGCTGGCGGGGGCCTTGCTGGTGGGGGCCGGTGTGGCCTGTGCGCTGGGCGCGGCTTTGGACAAGCCGGTGCTGGGCGTGCACCACCTGGAGGGCCATCTGCTGTCGCCGTTTCTCAGCGAGGACCCACCTGAATTTCCGTTTGTGGCGTTGCTGGTGTCCGGTGGACACACGCAGTTGATGCGGGTAGATGGGGTCGGGCGCTACGAAATACTGGGTGAAACGATTGACGACGCCGCGGGTGAGGCGTTTGACAAATCCGCCAAGCTCATGGGCCTGCCGTACCCGGGTGGTCCCCATCTGGCCAAGCTGGCGCTGGAAGGCAACCCGGCCGCATATGCACTGCCGCGTCCGCTGCTACAAAGTGGCAATCTGGATTTTTCGTTTGCAGGTCTGAAGACCGCGGTGCTGGTGCAGTCGCAGCGCATGGTGGCCGCGGCGGGGGTGGCGCGGTTTGAAGATCTGCCGCGTGAGAAACAGGCCGATCTGGCTGCATCCACGCAGGCGGCGATTGTGGAAGTGCTGTTGAAGAAGTCGCTGGCCGCGCTCAAGGAAACCGGCCTGCAACGGCTGGTGGTTGCCGGTGGCGTGGGGGCCAACCGCGATCTGCGTGCCCAGCTGGATGCTGCGTGCGCCAAACGCAAGGTGCGGGTGCATTACCCGGAGTTGCATCTGTGCACCGACAACGGCGCGATGATTGCCATGGCGGCAGCCATGCGCCTGCAAAGTGGTTCGCAGCAGGCCAGCAGGACGTACGCTTTTGACGTCAAGCCACGCTGGCCTCTGGATGCGATTGCGCAGTAACGCGACTTAATGGACGGTGAGTTCGGTGACGTTCTTCACCGGAACTTTCTTCGCCAGCTTCAGGGTCAGCACGCCGTTTTCCAGCTTGGCTTCGCTCAGCGCAGTGTCCAGTTCCTGGGGCAGTTCGTAGGCCGTGCGGTAGTTGCGCTGTGCGCCTTCCTTGCTGCTGATGCGCACGATGTTGCCCTCGATGGCGATGCTCAATTGGTCCTTGGCAATGCCCGGCATATCCAGTGACAGAGTGAAGGAGGTTTCGTCCTGCGTGTAGCTGGTTTGTGGCTGGCGCGCGCCCTGCAGTGCGTCGTCCAGATAGCGCTCCAGCGAGCGGCCTGCGTTGGCGTAAACATTGCGACGCAGATGGGCGGGTGTGGCGGCAAAAAACATGGTGAACTCCTAGTACACTGCGCGGCGCTCACCGTGAGCGTCGCATGCCTCCAAGCTGCGACCGCTTCCTTCCATTTCAAGAGAAATTTTCCATGTATAAATTTGCTTGCCGGGTCTTGAAAACGGCTTCACTGGCGTTATGTGCTGCCACTTTTTCTGCGTCGCCGGTGCTGGCGCAGGGTGCTGGGCCCGGTATCAAGCTGGCCATGGTCGAAGCCCTCAGTGGGCCCAATGCCAATGCGGGGGAGGCAGTGTTTCGTAACCTGCTGTGGGCGGTGGAGCGCGTGAACGCACGGGGAGGGGTCAAGGTCGCTTCCGGTACTTTGCCGTTGGTGCTGGAGCGCTATGACAGCAAGGGCCAGAATGAAGAGGCGTTGTCGGCACTGCGCTCGGCCATCGACAACGGCGCACGCTTTGTGCTGCAGGGCAATTCTTCCGCCAACGCCGCGGCGTTGATCGACGCCATCAACAAACACAACGAACGCGAACCCACCAAGCGCGTGATCTTCCTGAACTATTCTGCGGTCGATCCCATTCTGACCAACGAGAAATGCAGTTTTTGGCACTTCCGGTTTGACGCCCACGCGGATATGCGCATGGCGGCCCTGATGGATGTGATCAAGGACGACAAGGCTTTGAAGAGCGTCTACCTCATTGGCCAGGACTACAGCTTTGGCCAGGCGGTCTTGCGCGAGGCCAAGCGGCAACTGGGCGCGCAGCGTCCCGATGTGCAGATCGTCGCGGAAGAGTTGCACCCGATGGCGCGGGTGAAAGACTTTCTGCCTTATGCGGCAAAAATCAAGGCCAGTGGCGCGCAGGCGGTCATCACCGGCAACTGGGGCAATGACCTGACGCTGATGGTGAAGGCTGCGCGTGAGAGTGGATTCGACGGCAAGTTCTACACCTTCTACGGCAACGCACTGGGTGCACCGGCTGCGCTGGGTGATGCCGGTGTGGGCCGGGTGGTGGCCGTGGCGGACTGGCTGCCCAATGTGCAGACGGCGGGTAGCGAAGCGTTTTACAAATCGTTCCGTGTGCGCTATCCCTTGCCAGTCGATGACTATGTGCATATGCGCATGCAGTTGATGGTGGAGGCGCTGGCCCAGGGTCTGGAACGCGTTGGCAAGCAGCCCGGCGCTGTTGCGGCCAACGCGATCGACATGGTAGCGGTGGCCAGCCAGCTGGAAAAGGCGCAGGTCACGATGGGTGGGCAAAGTGGCTCCATGCGGGCTGCAGACCACCAGTTTCAGCAGCCGCTGGTGGTGGGTGTGATGGACCGGGTGGGCACCCCGGGCGTGAAGTTTGATGTGGAGGGCTCCGGCTATGGTTTCCGGGTGGTCAAGAGTATTGCGGCAGCCAGCGCGGAGCAGGCTACGACCTGCAGGATGCAGCGGCCGCTGTGAGCAAATCCGGGTGGCTGGACGCCTGCAGGTAGTAGGGGTTATAATCGACAGGCTTTGCATAGGGCAGAGCGCACGCACCGGGCAGTTCCAGCATGGTGCGCAAGTTGAAAAATCGGTCGTTTACACGGCCAAAATCCAAGGAAACAGAAATGATCGCTTCCAGCATCAAAGCCGCTGTTGTCAAAGACAACGCACGCCAGGCCGGTGACACCGGTTCTCCAGAAGTGCAAGTTGCACTGCTGACCGCCCGTATCAACGAGCTGACTCCCCACTTCAAGACCCACGCCAAAGACCACCATGGTCGCCGTGGTCTGTTGCGCATGGTGAGCCGCCGCCGCAAGCTGCTGGACTACCTGAA
>CAUJJV010000177.1 GCA_963205375.1 Pseudomonadota bacterium | reverse complement strand
ATGGCCAAACTTCTGCTCAAGAAGAACGGCTACACCCGGGTTCACAACATTGGAACCTGGTCGAAGTTTTTGGGCTAGCTTTTCTCGAACAACTCAATGGCCGTAGCGGCCACTTTGGCAGTGTCGTAGTAGGCGTAACCGCCCACCCCCATGGCGCCCACCACTGGCAGAAAGCGCGAGATGCCGCCGCCAATCATTTTTTTGCTCACAGTCACGCCCAGCTTGCGGGCAATGGTTTGTATCAGGGCCAGAGATGCGTGCTTGATCAGGTAGCGCTCGCCCGCCCGCACCACCAGGTCACGTACAGCCTGTGAAGCCGTGTGCTTGAACAGGCAGTACAGCATGTGTTCGCGGGTCAGCGTGCCGTGCTGGCCGTAGACCGCAGCAATATCGCTGACCAGTTGCGACTGGATTCTCCACACGGCAATCAGGTCGGGTAGCAAGGTGAACAGACCGAGCGGGCCAGGTGCCATGGCCAGCGAGCCGGAGGTCATTGCCGCTTTGCGCGCCGCGACACGGGTGAGGTGCTGCGCCGCAATGAGCGGAACTTTCGCCGTATTTTGGGAGGAGGCAGGAATGTCGCCGACAACGGCCAGCAAGGCACGTGCAACAGCATCTGCGGGTTTGGCCCGGAGGGTCGTCAACGGAAAGGATTTGGAGGTCATGTACTGCCACTTTAGCTGCGTTCTGCAGATCGCAGGGTACGGCTAAGCAAAACAACGGGCAACAGCCCCACCAATACCAGGGCCAGACAGGGCAAAGCGGCCTCGCCCAGACGCTCATCCCGCGCCAGCTGGTAGGCCACCACAGCCAGGGTATCGCTGTTGAAGGGGCGCAGCACCAGCGTGGCCGGCAGTTCCTTCATCACGTCGACAAACACCAGCAGCACCGCTGCAGCGGTAGAGCGGCGCAACATGGGCCAATGCACCTGCGACAGGATGCGCCACGGAGCGGCGCCCAGCATGCGTGCCGATTCATCCAGGCTCTGCGGCACACGCGCGTAACCACTCTGCAGGGACTGCAGGGCCACCGCGCAAAACCGCACCAGGTAGGCCCAGACAATGCCCAGCGCCGTCGCGGTAATGAAGTAACCCACCTGCAGGGACGGAAACCGGTCCTGCAACCAGCCCACCGGCAACAGCAGCCCCACCACCACCACCGCACCGGGGATGGCATAACCCAGGCTCGCCAGCCGGGCTGCAACACGCGGCGCCCAGTGGCTGCTCTGGCGCAGGCTGAATGCAATGCCCAGCGCCACGGCAACGGCCAGGGCCGAGGTGATGCTGGCCAGGCGCAGGCTGTTCAGTGCCCATTGCCCAAAGCGCTCCCAGGGCAGTTCATCCCACCCCAACAGCATGGGTCGCAGCATAAAGAGAATCGGCAAGACAAAGCCCATCAACACCGGCAACAGGCACAGTGCCCAGGCCAGCATGGCGCGCCGTCCGGTCAGAACCATCGCCTGTGCATCGGCTGCACCAGCGCGCGCACCTTTCAATGCGGAGAATCGCATGCGCTTTTGTGCACGCTGCTCCAGACCCAGCAGCAATGCCACCAGCACCAGCAGGAGCGTGGACAGCTGCGCCGCGGCGATGCGGTTGTCCATGGACAGCCACGCCTTGTAAATGCCGGCGGTGAACGTCTGAATCCCGAAATAGCTCGACACGCCGAAGTCCGCCAGTGTCTCCATCAGGGCCAGCGCCACACCGGCCGCCACCGCAGGGCGGGCCAGTGGAAAAGCCACTTCCCGGATGCGCCGCGCCATGGGGGCGCCCATCAGGCGGGCCGCTTCCATCAGGTGCGATGCGCGCTCCCCCAGCGCAGCCCGCGACAGCAGGTAAACATAGGGATACAACGCAAAGGTAAACACCCAGGCCGCGCCCCAGACGCTGCGCACCTCGGGCAACATGCGCCCTTCAGCGCCCAGCACACTGCGCATGGCGGTTTGCAGTGGTCCGCTGTATTGCAGGAAATCACTGTAGGCATAGGCCACCACGTAGGCCGGCATGGCCAGCGGCAACAGCAGGACCCACTCGAAAAAGCGCCGCCCAGGAAAATCAAACAGGGTTACGGCCGCAGCCGTGCCCAGACCAAACACGGTGACACCCACCGCCACCAGAACACACAAAACCATCGTGGTGCCGATGTATTCGGGCAGCACCGTGGCGGCCATCTCGCGCAGGATATTCCAAGACGCGGCCAGCGGGGCGCCCAGTGGCAGCCACGATGCCAGCACCGCCAGAACGGGCAGCATCAGCAAACCGACGATAAGCAGCAACAGCGCGTGGCCAGGACGAAAAAGGGGCATGGGAAAGAAGCTCGGGGACGGCAGGACTAAATGAGAATTGTATGCATTTGGGATTTACAATCCGGAACATGTTTCTAGAGGTCTCCCAACTCACTGTTTCGTACCCGGGCCGCAGCAGGCCTGCCGTGCGCGATGTGTCGCTGGGTTTGCGTGCAGGCGACATCGGCGTACTCATCGGCCCCTCGGGCTGCGGCAAGACAACCCTGCTAAGGGCCGTAGCCGGACTGGAGATGCCCAGTGCAGGATCGATTTCCCTGTCCAAGCACATCGTCAGCGACGCCCACACCCGCGTGCCCGCGGAGCAGCGCCGCATTGGCATGGTGTTTCAGGACTATGCCCTGTTTCCGCACCTGGACGTGGGCCGCAACGTGGCTTTCGGCATCGCCCACCTGCCCGTGGCAGAACGGGCTGCCCGCGTGGCCGAAGTGCTCCAGTGGGTAGGACTGGAAGGCTCCGACAAGCACTACCCCCACGCACTGTCCGGCGGACAGCAGCAACGCGTGGCGCTGGCACGTGCACTAGCCCCCAAGCCGCAACTCCTGTTGCTGGACGAACCTTTTTCTAATCTGGATGTGGACCTGCGCGAGCGCCTGGCGCACGAAGTACGCGGCATCCTGAAAGCGGCAGGCGCCACGGCGCTGTTTGTCACCCACGACCAGCTGGAAGCCTTTGCCATCGGCGACATGATTGGCATCATGCACGAGGGGCAATTGCACCAGTGGGACGACGCTTACACGCTGTACCACCGGCCCGCTACGCGCTTTGTGGCCAACTTTATCGGGCATGGTGTCTTTGCCCCCGCGCATATCCTGGAGCGTCACGGCGAAGTAGTGGTGGAGACGCCGCTGGGTGAACTCCGCGGTGTGGCTGAATGCCCGCTGCCCAATGCATTTCCCCATGGTGAATGTGACATCCTGCTGCGTGCCGATGACATCGTGCACGACGATGCCGCACCGGTAAAGGCAGAAATCACGCGCAAGGCCTTTCGGGGTTCGGAGTTTCTCTACACGTTGCGGCTGGCCAGCGGACTGACCGTCATGGCCCATGTCCCCAGCCACCACGACCACTCACTAGGCGAATGGATCGGCATCCGCCCGCAGGTGGACCATGTGGTGACGTTCAGACGCGAAGCCTAGGGTCCGCACGCAAGTCAATCACGGCGGTGCGCAGGTCGGCAGCCCAGGTGCGGCGGTCGCGCCCGTCTGCCTGTTGCGGCACCCCAAAGCTGACCACGGCCTCCAGATTCGGCGTGGTGAGCGTACGCCACACGGATTGCAGCAAGGTATCGTCACCGATGTAGCACGGGGCGAAACTCATGGCACCTGTTACACAGTCGGCAAAGTGCAACGCCACCGGCTGCACCGGCGCCTGGGCAGAGATGGGCGCCTGAAGCAAATTCGCGTGGAACGGCATGACATGGGCACCGTCACCCGTGGTGCCTTCGGGAAACACCGCCAGCACATCGCCAGCCTGCAGACGCTCGGCCATGTGGTGCACCACCCGTAGCGCATCCCGGCGGGACTCACGTTCGATATACAGCGTGCCGGCGGCATCGGCCAGCGTCCCCACCACCGGCCAGCGCTGTATGTCCGCCTTGGACACAAACCGGCAGTGGCGTGCGGCATGCATCACCACAATGTCCAGCCACGAAATGTGGTTGGACACCAGCAATACCGGGCCCGCCAGAGGCGGCTGTCCGTTCACTACCAATTTGATAGCTAGGTGTGCAAGCATGGCGCGGGCCCAAGCCTGAACACGCTCTTCACGTTCCGTCGGAGACAGCTTGGGGAACGCACGGCGGATGATCCATACGCCTTGCAGCAGGTGCAGCATCACGCGCAACAACCGGCCCAGTGCTGCAAGCTGTTTCATGGGTGAGTGCTCAGGTCAGGCCGCAAACGCCACTTTTCCGCCCACCAGGGTGGTTCGCACACGCCCGGGCAACTCGTAGCCGCCAAACGGTGTGTGCTTCCCCTGGCTGCGCAATGCGCGGGGCTCCACGACCCATGCCGCCTGCGGATCGAAGATGCACAGGTCAGCTACGGCCCCGACAGTCATGTGCCCCAGGCTCGTGGCAAGTGGCCCCGTGGAAGCGCCCAGCACATCCGCGGGCTGGCTGGTCACCACCGCCATTGCACGGGACAGCGGCACGCCGCTGTCCTGGGCCCACTTGAGTGCCAGACTCAGCAACAACTCCAGCCCGGTCGCACCCGGCTCGGCTTCGGCAAACGGCAAGGCCTTGGCATCGTCGTCCACCGGAGTGTGGTCCGACACCAGCGCGTCAATCGTTCCATCGGCCAGTGCGACGCGCAGGGCATCGCGGTCGCGCTGCTGGCGCAGCGGAGGATTGAGGCGCATGCGGCTATCGAAGTACCCAATGTCCAGATCGGTCAGGTGCAGCGAATTGATGCTGACATCGCAGCTCACCGGCAGCCCCTCGGCCTTGGCCTGGCGCACCAGTTCGACGCCAGCAGCGCTGCTGATGCGGCACAGATGCACGCGGGCGCGCGTGGAACGCACCAGCTCCAGAATGGTGTGCAGAGCAATCGTCTCTGCCGCTACGGGAACACCGCTCAAACCCAGACGGGTGGCCAGCGGACCGCTGGCGGCCACACCCTTTCCCAGGTACATCTCCTGGGGCCGCAGCCAGACTGGGTAGCCAAAGGTGCTGGCGTATTGCAGGGCGCGCTGCAGTACCTGCGTATTGGCCAGTGGAACTTCGGCTTGGCCAAAACCCACGCAACCGGCATCCGCCAGTTGCTGCATGGGCGCGAGCACCTCGCCAGCCAGCGCACGCGTGAGCGCGCCCAGCGGC
>CAUJJV010000176.1 GCA_963205375.1 Pseudomonadota bacterium | reverse complement strand
CATGAAGCACTACACCGAAATGGTCCAAGAGCCAGAATTCGCTGCACGTGACAAGGGTTACACCTTCGTGTCGCACCAGCAAGAAGTGGGTGTGGGCTACTTCGACGACGTGACCACCGTGATCCAGGGCGGTTCTTCCTCAGTGAAGGCTCTGACTGGTTCTACCGAAGAAGAGCAGTTCCACTAAGCCCCCCGCTTGGCTGAACCAAGCCGGACCTTCGCAAGAAGGCCCGGCTTTTTTTTGCAGACCTGTTTGTGAGGGGGGTACAGGAGTGACTCTTGACTGCGGTTAAAATCTATTCTCAACTTTTGTATAAGAGCGAGAAAGGCATTCTGGTTATGACACCGCGAACTACCCCGGCGACATTCTTCAGCGAATAAGGCCGTAGTCCGCGCGCCTTGTGCGCAGTCAGCTACCAAAATCATAGTAAAGCGCGGACCGTTCCGCGCTTTTTGCTTTTCTTCAAGACGCTTTTGAGGCACATACCATGATCCACATTACGCTTCCCGACGGTTCTCAACGTGAATTTCCAGGCCCAGTTACTGTGGCCGATGTCGCTGCATCGATCGGTGCCGGTCTGGCCAAAGCTGCTTTGGCTGGCAAGGTGGACGGCAAGGTTGTTGACACCAGCTTCCAGATGACTGCCGACAGTGCGCTGTCCATCATCACAGGCAAAGACGCCGATGGGCTGGAAGTCATTCGCCACTCCACGGCCCACTTGCTGGCCTATGCGGTCAAGGAACTGTTCACCGATGCACAGGTCACCATCGGCCCGGTCATTGAGCACGGGTTCTTTTATGATTTTTCCTACAAACGCCCATTTACACCGGAAGACCTGGTTGCTATCGAAAAGAAGATGACAGCGTTGGCGGCACTGGACGAGCCGGTGGTGCGCCGCTTACTGCCGCGAGATGAGGCGGTGGCGTATTTCAAGAGCTTGGGCGAGCACTACAAGGCCGAGATCATCGGGAGCATCCCGGCAGACCAGGATGTTTCGCTCTACCGTGAGGGCAAATTCGAAGACCTGTGCCGAGGCCCTCATGTGCCCAGCACCGGAAAACTCAAGCACTTCAAACTGATGAAGGTCGCGGGCGCCTACTGGCGTGGTGACCACAAAAACGAAATGCTCCAGCGCATTTACGGTACGGCCTGGGCGACCAAGGACGAGTTGCAGCAGCATCTGACGATGCTGGAAGAGGCCGAGAAGCGTGACCACCGCAAGCTGGGGCGCGAACTGGACCTGTTTCACATTGACGACCACGCGCCAGGCCTGGTGTTCTGGCACCCCAAGGGCTGGACCCTGTGGCAGGGTGTGGAGCAATATATGCGCAAGGTGTACCAGGACAACGGCTACCAGGAAGTCAAAGGCCCCCAGATCATCGACAAGGGGCTGTGGGAAAAGACCGGTCACTGGGACAAGTACCGCGAAAACATGTTCATCACCGAGTCGGAAAAGCGTGAATACGCCTTGAAGCCGATGAACTGCCCGGGGCACATTCTGATCTTCAAGCAGGGTATCAAGAGCTACCGCGATCTGCCACTGCGCTATGGTGAGTTCGGTAACTGCCACCGTAACGAGCCCTCGGGCGGTCTGCACGGCATCATGCGCGTGCGCGGCTTCACGCAGGACGATGGTCACATCTTCTGTACCGAGGACCAGATTCTGAAAGAGTGCGTGGACTACACCGCTTTGCTGCAAAAGGTCTACGCTGACTTTGGCTTCAAGAACATCATCTACAAGATCGCCACGCGACCGGCCCAGCGCATTGGCTCAGATGCCATTTGGGACAAAGCCGAGGCTGCATTGATCGAGAGCCTGAAGGCGTCCGGTTGTGACTACGAAATCTCGCCAGGGGAGGGCGCCTTTTACGGCCCCAAGATCGAATACACCCTGAAGGACGCCATCGGGCGCCATTGGCAGTGCGGCACTATCCAGGTGGACTTCTCCATGCCAGAGCGTCTGGATGCTGAGTACGTCGGCGAAGACGGTGCCCGGCACCGCCCGGTGATGCTGCACCGCGCCATCGTCGGTAGCCTGGAGCGATTCATCGGGATTTTGATCGAAGAGAGTGCTGGTGCCCTGCCTGCGTGGCTGGCGCCGGTGCAAATCGCGGTACTCAATATCACCGATGCACAGGCTGATTACGCCCGTTCCGTGGCTAAAACGCTGCAAAATCAAGGGCTTAGGGTCAATTTAGACCTGCGCAACGAGAAGATTACGTATAAAATACGTGAGCATTCGATGCAGAAGCTGCCTTATCTGGTTGTCGTGGGTGACAAAGAGATGGCAGCAGGCGCTGTCGCAGTGCGTGCCCGGGGTGGTCAAGACCTCGGAGTGATGTCCCTGGATGCTTTTGTGCAAAAAGTCTTGGGTGACATTGCCAGCAAATCGGTTGTCTAAGCTTCCCCTTTGAGGCCAAAGATTGCGTTTTGCCCGCATGCAGTGTGCGGCTGTAGCTACATTTTTTGTAGCAGATATTGTGAAGGATTGAGCCATCGCTACTGAATTTCGTGACCGCCGTCAGCGCGAAGAACGTAAACACCGTCTAAACCGGGAAATCATGGCCCCTGAGGTTCGCCTCTCGGGTCCGGAAAATGAGCCCCTTGGTGTCGTGAGCCTGATGGAAGCCCTGCGTATGGCAGGCGAGCTGGACGTTGATCTGGTTGAAATTGCTGCTACGGCGAATCCGCCGGTCTGTCGTTTGATGGATTACGGCAAGTTCAAGTACCAGGAACAGAAGAAGGCGGCGGAAGCGAAAGCCAAGCAGACGGTTATTGAGATCAAAGAGATCAAGTTCCGTCCGGGTACCGATGACGGCGACTACAACATCAAGATGCGCAATATCAAGCGCTTCCTGGCCGAAGGCGACAAGTGCAAGATCACTCTGCGTTTTCGGGGTCGCGAAATCACCCACCAGGAAATTGGTCTGGCGATGTTGCAGCGTATGCGCGACGAGCTGGGTGACACTATCATCGTGGAGCAGTTTCCGAAGCTGGAAGGGCGCCAGATGATCATGATGATTGCACCGGGGCGTAAAAAGCCGGGTGGTGCACCCAAGCCAGCAGCGGAAGCTGCGGCGTAAGTTTCTTTCGGTCGGTCTGGTCACCGGCTGATTGCAAAGGTGGTGGGTTGAGAAATCCGCTACGCAAGTGGAGAGATGCAAATCTCGCCACACAAGTGGCTCGGGGCCAACAAGGCTGGAAGCAGTTTCCAGACGCCTCACGAGCACAAATGAAAAGGAGCATTTAAATGCCCAAAATGAAGACCAAGAGCGCGGCGAAGAAACGCTTCCGCGTCCGTCCAGGTGGTACCGTCAAGCGCGGTCAAGCCTTCAAACGTCACATTCTGACCAAGAAGACCACTAAAAATAAACGCCATCTGCGCGGCTCTACTGGAGTTCATGAGACCAATATGGGTCACATGGCACAGATGCTGCCCGGCCGTGGTATTTAATTAACGACGAACAAGGAGTAATTCAATGCCTCGCGTCAAACGTGGTGTAACGGCTCGCGCCCGCCATAAAAAAGTTCTGGCCCTTGCAAAAGGTTTCCGTGGTCGCCGCGGTAATGTCTTCCGTATCGCCAAAGAAGCGGTAATGAAGGCTGGGCAATATGCCTACCGTGACCGTCGTACCAAGAAACGTGTGTTCCGTCAGTTGTGGATCGCCCGTATCAACGCTGCTGCACGTCAGTGCGGTATGACATACAGCCAGTTTGCCAATGGTCTGAAGAAAGCCAACATCGAGATCGACCGCAAGGTTCTGTCCGATATTGCTATCCATGACATGGCTGCTTTTGCTGGCATCGTGGAACAAGTCAAGGCCAAGCTGGCTGCTTGATTCGCGATAGGTAGCTATAGTTTTTATAGCTACCCAAGCACCAGAAACAAGGGCTAGGGCTTGAAAGAGCACTGGCCCTTTTTCAATTCTCTCCGATACAGTTTTACACCGCACCCATGAACGACCTCCAGCCCATTGTCGACGCCGCGCAAGCTGCTTTTGCACAAGCCGCTACCCCAGCAGAACTGGAAAACGCCAAAGCCCAGTTCCTCGGCAAGTCCGGGCGCATGACCGAGTTGATGAAGGGTATGGCCGCCCTGAGTGTGGAAGAAAAGAAAACCCGTGGTGCGGCCATCAATCTGGCCAAACAGGCGATTGAGGCGGCACTGAATGCAGCCCGTCAAGCCATGGCCGATGCAGAACTGGCCGCCCAGCTGCAAGCTGAAGCGCTGGACGTGACGCTGCCCGGCCGTCAGCGCGGGCAGGGGGGCTTGCATCCGGTGTCACTTGCGCAAGAGCGTATTGAAGCCATCTTCGGATCCATGGGCTTCGATGTCGCCCAAGGCCCCGAAATCGAAGCTGACTGGTTCAACTTCACGGCACTCAATACCCCCGAAGACCATCCCGCGCGTTCGATGCACGACACCTTCTACGTGGAAGGTGGTTCTGCCACAGCTCCCAATCTGCTGCGCACCCACACCAGCCCGATGCAGATCCGCTATGCGGTGCAGCATGTCAAGAAATACCGTGCGCTGGCAGGTGATTCCGGCGAAGGGCTGTTTGGCGGCGCCATGCCCGAGATTCGTGTGATCGCGCCGGGCCGCACCTACCGGGTGGACAGTGATGCGACCCACTCTCCAATGTTTCACCAGGTCGAAGGCCTGTGGGTGGGCGAGAACATCAGCTTCAAGGATTTGAAGTCGGTCTACCTGAACTTCATCACGACATTTTTTGAGACGGATGCGCTGCAACTGCGCTTCCGACCCAGTTACTTTCCGTTCACCGAGCCGAGCGCCGAAATCGACATCATGTTCGAATCTGGCCCGCTCAAGGGGCGCTGGCTGGAAGTCTCCGGCTCGGGCCAGGTGCACCCGCAAGTGATCCGTAACATGGGTCTGGACCCGGAGCGCTACATCGGCTTTGCTTTCGGCTCCGGCATCGACCGTCTGGCCATGTTGCGCTACGGCGTGAACGACCTGCGCCTGTTCTTTGATGGCGACGTCCGTTTCCTGTCGCAATTCCAGAACTGATTAGAACTATGCAATTCCCTGAATCCTGGCTCCGCGCCTTCTGCAATCCTCCCATCTCGACCGCTGTGCTGGCCGAGACGCTCACCATGGCCGGTCTGGAAGTGGAGGAGCTCAAACCCGTTGCGCCTCCGTTCACCCAGATCGTCGTGGGTGAAATCAAGACCGCCGAGCAACACCCCAATGCTGATCGTCTGCGTGTCTGCACTGTGGATGTTGGTCAGACCGAACTGCTGAATATTGTCTGCGGTGCGCCCAATGCGCGTGTGGGTATCCGCGTGCCTTGCGCGCTGGTCGGGGCCGAGCTGCCTCCCGGTGAAGACGGCAAGCCCTTTGTGATCAAGGTCGGCAAGCTGCGTGGTGTGGAAAGCCAGGGCATGCTGTGCTCTGCCAAAGAATTGCAGTTGGCGGACGACCACGGTGGTTTGCTGGAGTTGGCTGCGGATGCACCTGTGGGCCAGAACATCCGTGAACACCTGAACCTGGACGACACTCTGTTCACACTCAAACTCACGCCCAATCTGGCCCATTGCCTGAGCGTGTACGGTGTCGCGCGTGAGGTGTCTGCACTGACCGGTTCGCCTTTGCTGACGCCTGCCATTGCACCGGTTGCTGTGACGAACCAGGACACAGTGCCGGTGAAGATCAGTGCTCCTGATTTGTGTGGCCGCTTCTCCGGCCGCGTGGTGCGCAACGTCAACACCAAGGCCAAGACTCCGCAATGGATGGTGGACCGTCTGGCGCGCTGCGGTCAGCGGAGCGTCACCGCTCTGGTGGACATCTCCAACTACGTGATGTTCGAGTTCGGTCGCCCATCCCACATCTTCGATCTGGACAAGATCCACGGCACGCTGGACGTGCGATGGGGCAAAGCGGGCGAAGAGCTCAAGCTGCTCAATGGCAACACCGTCACGGTGGACGACAAGGTCGGTGTGATTGCTGACGATGTCCAGGTCGAGTCGCTGGCCGGAATCATGGGCGGCGATGCCACTGCCGTGTCAGACGACACGAAAAACGTCTACGTCGAGGCCGCGTTCTGGTGGCCCAAGTCGGTTGCGGGCCGTTCGCGTCGCTACAACTTCTCTACCGATGCGGGGCACCGCTTCGAGCGTGGTGTGGATCCCGAACTGACGGTGGAGCACATCGAGCGCATTACCCAGTTGATCCTGGAGATTTGCGGAACGCCTGAGACCACCTGCGGGCCTGTTGACGATCTGCAGCCCAATGTGCCCAAACCCGCTCCGGTGAGCCTGCGCGTGGCGCGCGCAGCCAAGGTGATCGGCATGCCGGTCACACAGACGCAGTGCGTGGAAGTGTTGCAGCGTCTGTGCCTGCCGTTGACGCAGACCGATGGCGTAATCACGGTGACCCCACCCGCGTATCGTTTCGACATCCAGATCGAAGAAGATCTGATTGAAGAGGTGGTGCGCATCGTCGGTTACAACAACTTGCCGAACACGCCGCCGCTTGCGCCGATTTCGGCCAAGGTGCGGACCGAGTCGCAGCGTAGTCCGTTTGCCGTGCGCCGTGCGCTGGCCGCGTTGGGTTATACGGAGACGATCAACTACAGCTTCGTCGAAGACCGCTGGGAGCATGAACTGGCCGGCAACCCCGATCCAATCAAGTTGCTGAACCCGATTGCAAGCCAGATGAACGTGATGCGCACGTCGCTGCTGGGTTCCCTGCTGCAGGTTCTGAAGTTCAACCTGGCTCGCAAGGCGCCGCGTGTTCGCGTATTCGAGATCGGCCGCGTGTTCCTGCGCGACGTGTCGGTGCCCGAGTCCGACAGTACCGTGCAGGGCTTTGACCAGCCCATGCGCATTGCTGCATTGTCCAGCGGCAACGCGAATGCGCAGCAGTGGGGTCACAAGGAGCAGGGCGTTGATTTCTTCGACGCCAAAGGCGATGTTGAGGCCTTGCTGGCCCCGCAGATGGCCGAATTCAAGCCCGGCAATCACCCTGCAATGCACCCTGGCCGTTGCGCCCAGGTGCTAGTGGGTGGCAAAGTGATTGGTCATGTGGGTGAACTGCACCCGAAATGGCGCCAGGGCTACGAGCTCCCGCAAGCTCCGATGTTGTTCGAACTTGAGCTCGATCCCATACTTGCGCGCAAACTGCCGGAATTCGTACCCGTGGCCAAGTACCAACCTGTGCAGCGTGACATTGCCGTGGTGGTAGCCGACTCCGTGACGTACGCCGATCTGATGGCCGCAGTGTGGGCCGCTTCCACTGTTGGCCTGTTGCGCGATGCCCAGCTCTTTGATGTGTACCGCCCCAAGGTCGCCAAGGAGGTGCCTGTTGAGGCCGGTGCCACCGACCGCAGTCTGGCTATACGTCTGACTTTCAATAGCACCGAGGCTACGCTGACGGACGATCAGATTGAAACCGCTGTCAAGGCAGTGGTGGACCAATTGCAGTCAACCGTCGGCGCGCGCCAGCGTGTCTGAGGAGGAATCTATGGATTTTTCTGTTGAAAGCCTGGAAACTCCGGCACTGACCAAAGCGCAGTTGGCCGATCTGCTTTTTGAGCAAATCGGTCTGAACAAGCGCGAGTCCAAGGACATGATCGATGCGTTCTTTGACCTGATCTCTGCGAGCCTGGTGGACGGGACGGACGTCAAGATTTCAGGGTTTGGCAATTTCCAGATCCGTACCAAGGCGCCTCGCCCTGGTCGCAATCCCCGCACCGGTGAGTCCATCCCGATCCAGGCCCGACGGGTTGTTACCTTCCATGCGAGCCACAAGCTCAAGGAACAGATCCAGGACGACAAGGTAGTTTCCGTCAACTAAGCCACACTTCACCGGATATTTGGGGGCGGTCCGCAATCAGGCTTTGCGCTGTCTGCAAACTTAGAGTAACCTCTACGCTTTGCCCTGTACAGCATTGATTTCAATGGAGAAAAGTCTCCCGCCCATCCCCGCCAAACGCTATTTCACCATCGGTGAAGTGGGCGATCTTTGTGGCGTCAAACCCCATGTGCTACGGTATTGGGAGCAGGAGTTCACACAACTGCGGCCCATGAAGCGCCGCGGCAATCGCCGGTATTACCAGCACCATGAGGTGCTGATGATCCGTCGGATCCGCGATTTGCTCTACGACCAGGGCTTTACCATCAGCGGCGCCCGCAACAAAATGCAGGAACTGCTGCAAAACGAGCGGGACAAGAAGCGCAACGGTGAAGTCCTGCTCGATGGCGTTGAGGTTCTTGAGGTCGACGATGTTGATCTGGAAGACTTCGAAGACAGCGAGTTATCGGAACACTCAGATGAGGTTTCGGGTCAGTTGGTGCAGTTCCGGCGAGAATTGTTTGAAATTCGTGAGTTACTGGCCGTGAGTGACTGAAATTGCGCCTCAGGTCGAGGTATAATTTGAGGCTTGATCGGTGTGTGGCGCAGCCTGGTAGCGCACTTGCATGGGGTGCAAGGGGTCGAAGGTTCGAATCCTTTCACACCGACCATATGAATCAAGGACTTAGCTTCG
>CAUJJV010000175.1 GCA_963205375.1 Pseudomonadota bacterium | reverse complement strand
CCCCTTGGTGTTTTCACCATCGTCATCCTGTGGTTTGACTAGAGGACGCAAGCCGACCCAGATGCTGCGGATGTCCGCTACCGTGGGTGCACGCTGCAGGTAGCGGGCCGACTCATTCAATATGAAGTCCACCTCTTCCTGAAATGGCATTGGCTCACGTGGCAAATCGTGGCGGGGCGTATCCGTAGTCCCCAGAATTACTTTGCCCAGCCAAGGCACGGCAAACAGAACCCGGCCATCGGCGGTTTTGGGAATCATCAGTGCCGTATCCCCGCCCAGGAACTCCCGGTCCACCACAATATGCACGCCCTGGCTCGGCGCAACCATGGGCTGGGTCGGTCGGCGGCCGTCACCCGCGTTGGCCTGGCCATCCTTTTCGCGCAACGCATCCACCCACACCCCTGTCGCATTGACCACGCAGCGTGAACGCACCACATAGGTACGACCGGTCAGGGTGTCTTCGCAGACCAGTCCGGAAATCTGACCATCCACAAAGGTCAGGTCATTGGCCCGGCAATAATTCACCAACAAGGCGCCGCGCTGCGCGGCCGTGCGGGCCAACGCCAGAGCCAACCGGGCGTCATTGAATTGGCCGTCCCAGTAGCGAACCCCTCCCTTGAGGCCCGCCCCCAACACCTTGGGCAAAGCCCCCAGCGTGGCCTGGCGCCCGAGAAATTCGGTCTTCCCCAGCCCCGCCCTGCCTGCCAGCAAGTCATACGCCGAAAGTCCTGCCCCGTAGTACGGCGTTTCCCACCACTTATAGGAAGGCACCACAAACGCCAGCGGCTGGGCCAGATGCGGGGCGTTGTTCAATAACGTGGTGCGCTCGTGCAGTGCCTCGCGCACCAGGCTGATATTTCCCTGCGCCAGGTAGCGCACACCGCCATGCACCAGCTTGGTCGCCCGGGAGGACGTGCCTTTGGCGAAATCATGCGACTCCACCAGAACCACCTTGAGTCCCCGTGCTGCGGCATCCAGGGCCACACCCAAACCGGTGGCACCGCCGCCCACAATCGCGATGTCGTAGCTGACATCCTGCGACAAGCGCGTGATCAGGTCTGCACGCAGGGTCGGGAGGGGACTCGCAACATTAGCCATAAGTGTTTTCTACATATTCGCAGCGGACCCGCCAATACTGAGCTCCGCCGAAAGATTCTTTTGAACACCCCCACGCAAGAAATGCCTGCATGGGGGTCGATCAGTCGCTCACTCGAGCGTCATTAGCGAACCTTGCCGTTCTTCCATGCATTGAGCAAAGTGTCATAGGCAATGGTTTCGCCCTTAGGCTTTTCATTGGCCAGTTTCTTCCACGGTGCGCCCTTGTCGCTCAACCATTTGTCAGGGCTGCTTTTTGCATTGAGCTTAGGCGGACATACCGCCATCCCAGAGCGCTCCAGGCGGCCCATCACCGCATCCATTTCTTCAGCCAGGTTATCCATCGCAGCCTGAGGCGTCTTTTCGCCAGTGACAGCCACGGCTACGTTCTTCCACCACAACTGTGCCAACTTGGGATAGTCGGGCACATTGGTCCCGGTGGGAGTCCAGGCCACACGGGCAGGACTGCGATAAAACTCCACCAGGCCACCGAGCTTGGGTGCCATATCCGTCATGGCCTTGGACTGGATGTCGGACTCGCGGATGGGCGTCAGACCGACAACGGTCTTTTTGAGTGAAGTGGTCTTGGCAGTCACGAACTGGGCGTACAGCCAGGCAGCAGCGACCTTGTTGGCATCATGATCCTTGAAGAAAGTCCATGAGCCCACATCCTGGTAGCCGTTTTGCATACCTTGTTTCCAGTACGGTCCGTTAGGACCGGGAGCCATGCGCCACTTGGGCGTGCCGTCTGCATTCACCACGGGCAAACCGGGCTTGATCATGTCCGCGGTAAAGGCGGTGTACCAGAAGATCTGTTGGGCGATCTGGCCTTGGGCGGGTACAGGGCCGGCTTCGCCGAAAGTCATGCCGATGGCTTCCTTGGGCGAGTATTTCTTCATCCAGTCGATGTACTTGGTCAGTGCATACACGGCAGCGGGCGAGTTGGTCGCGCCGCCACGGGACACAGAAGCCCCCTGCGGTGTGCACCCGTCGGCAGACGCACGAATACCCCACTCGTCCACTGGCTTGCCATTGGGAATGCCTACGTCGGCTGTACCCGCCATGGACAGCCACGCGTCGGTGAAGCGCCAGCCCAACGACGGATCTTTCTTGCCGTAATCCATGTGACCATAAATCGGCTTGCCGTCGATGGTCTTCACGTCTTCACTGAAGAACGCAGCGATGTCTTCGTAAGCGCTCCAGTTCAAGGGCACGCCCAGGTCATAGCCATACTTGGCTTTGAATTTGGCCTTCAACTCGGGCTTTTCGAACAGGTCGGCGCGGAACCAGTACAGGTTGGCGAACTGCTGATCGGGCAACTGATACAACTTCTTGTCAGGACCGGAGGTGAAACTGGTTCCGATGAAATCCTTGAGGTCCAGACCGGGGTTGGTCCACTCTTTGCCCGCACCGGCCATGTAGTCGGTCAGATTCATGATCTTGCCGTAGCGGTAGTGGGTACCGATCAGGTCGGAGTCAGTAATCCAGCCGTCGTAGATGGACTTGCCGGACTGCATGGAAGTTTGCAGTTTTTCGACTACATCACCTTCGCCAATCAGATCATGCTTGACCTTGATCCCCGTGATTTCCTCAAAAGCCTTGGCCAGTGTTTTGGATTCGTATTCGTGGGTGGTGATGGTCTCGGACACCACGGAAATTTCCTTGATACCCTTGCCCTGCAGTTTTTTGGCCGCGTCCATAAACCACTTCATTTCGGCAGCCTGTTGGGCCTTGCTCAAAGTGGAGGGCTGGAATTCGCTGTCAATCCATTTTTTAGCCGCCGCTTCATCTGCCCATGCTTGGGTACCCACAGCGCAAGCCATGGCGACGGCCAGTACGGAATATCTCAACTTCATTGTCAATCTCCTCGGTCTGATGAACCCCTGTTTGAAAGAATGGCGCGGCCCCAGGGGGTATAAGCCGAACCTTGAAAATCGTTGCTTGTCAGCCCTTACGCATCACCAGTCCCAGGAGAAACATGGAGAGCACAAAGCTGATCCAGATCGAGGGCTCCGACTCAAGCCCCAACCACTCGCCCAGTCGCCCACTGATGCCCACGAATGCCAGATTCACATAGGCGGCGCTGAGCAGCCCCACAAAAAGACGATCCCCGCGGGTCGTTTCCATAGGCAGAAAGCCTTTGCGCGCAATGGTGGGGGATTTGATTTCCCACACCGTCATGCCCACCAGCATCAGCGCGATACAGCAAAAAAATACTGCCACCGGCGTGGTCCAAGCCATCCAATCAAACATCGTGCATTCCTCTCAAACACGTCCCATCGCGAAACCCTTCGCGATGTAATTGCGGACAAACCAGATCACGATGGCACCCGGTACGATGGTCAGGACACCCGCGGCAGCCAGCGTCGCCCAGTCCATGCCCGATGCAGAAACGGTGCGGGTCATGGTGGCGGCAATCGGCTTGGCATTCACACTGGTCAGCGTGCGAGCCAGCAGCAACTCCACCCAGCTGAACATGAAGCAAAAGAACGCGGCCACGCCCACACCGGCCTTGATCAACGGGATATAAATGCGGATGAAGAAGCGCGGGAATGAATAGCCGTCGATGTAGGCGGTCTCGTCAATCTCGCGCGGGATGCCGCTCATGAAGCCTTCCAGGATCCACACCGCTAGCGGCACGTTGAACAACAGGTGCACCAGCGCCACCGCAATGTGGGTGTCCATCAGGCCCACCGAGGTGTAGAGCTGGAAGAAGGGCAGCAGGAACACGGCGGGTGGCGTCATGCGGTTGGTCAGCAGCCAAAAGAACACATGCTTGTCACCCAGAAAGCTGTAGCGCGAAAACGCATAGGCTGCGGGCAGGGCAACGGTCAAGGAAATGACCGTGTTGATGCCCACATAGATCAGGCTGTTGATGTAGCCCGAGTACCAGGCTGGATCGGTCAGGATGGTCCTGTAGTTATCCCAGGTGAAATGGTCCGGGAACAGCGTGAAACCTGCCAGGATTTCGTTGTTCGTCTTGAACGACATGTTGACCATCCAGTAAATGGGCAACAGCGCAAATATGACGTACGCCAGCATGAACAGCGAACGCTTCTGGAATTTGGGCTTACTCATGGCCACCCTCCTTAGCCTGGGTGCCGACGCGCTGCATCCAGTTGTACAAGATAAAGCACATCAACAAAATGATCAGGAAATAGATCAGCGAGAACGCGGCCGCAGGTCCCAGATCAAACTGGCCGACCGCCTTTTGCGTGAGAAACTGCGACAGGAAGGTGGTGGAGTTGCCTGGACCACCGCCGGTCAGCACAAAAGGCTCGGTGTAAATCATGAAGCTGTCCATGAAGCGCAACAACACCGCAATCATCAGCACACCGCGCATTTTTGGCAGCTGCACATAGCGAAACACATCAAGCTTGCTGGCACCATCGATACTTGCCGCCTGGTAGTAAGCATAGGGAATAGAGCGCAGCCCGGCATAGCCCAGCAGTGCCACCAGCGGCGTCCAGTGCCACACGTCCATCAGCAGCACCGTCAGCCAGGCGTGCATCGCATTTCCGGTATAGCTGTACTCCAGGCCCATGCCTTGCAGCGCAGCCCCCATCAAACCGATATCGGTGCGTCCAAAAATCTGCCAGATGGTGCCCACTACGTTCCAGGGAATCAGAAGGGACAGCGACACAATCACCAACGCCGCCGAAGACTTCCAGCCCTGGGAGGGCATGGACAGTGCGAGCAATATCCCCAGTGGCAACTCCACAGCCAGCACTGCAAACGAGTAGGTGATCTGGCGCAAGAGCGCGCCATGCAGTTCCTCGTCGCGCATGATGGCAGCGAACCACTCCGTGCCCACAAACACCCTGCGCTCGGGAGAGATGATGTCCTGCACCGAGTAATTCACCACCACCATCAAAGGCAGGATGGCCGAAAACGCCACGCACAGCAGCACAGGGAGGATCAGGAACCAGGCTTTCTGGTTGACCGGTTTGGTCGTCGTGCTCATGCCGTGATCTCCTCGTTCTGGTAGAAGCAGGTGTGTTCGCCCATGACCTGCAGCCACACGCTGTCTCCCGGGGTTAGCTGTGTGGCATCGGGAGCCAGCCGCGCCTTGACTGTGCGTCCTTCGCGTGTGGCGCTGAGGATTACATGCGTTCCCACATCCTGCACTTGGGTCACGGTCATGGACAGTGCGCCCGGCGCATGGGCTTCGGCCAGACCCACGTACTCGGGACGCACGCCCAACGTGAAGTCGCCATTGGCAAGCGGTCGCGTGTGCGGCAGCGCCACCACTGCACCTACTGTGTGAAAGTCACCATCCGCATTGCGGCCAGGCAAAAAATTCATGCCTGGCGAGCCAATGAAATGGCCCACAAACGTGTGGCTGGGCCGCTCAAACAAATCAGCCGCGGTCCCCACCTGCACCGCCCGCCCCCGTGTCATCACCACCACCTGGTCAGCGAATGTCAACGCTTCCACCTGGTCGTGGGTGACATAAATCAGCGTGAGCTTGAGCTCGTGGTGGATCTGCTTGAGCTTGCGACGCAACTGCCATTTCAGGTGCGGATCAATCACGGTGAGCGGCTCGTCAAACAGCACCGCCGACACATCAGGCCGAACCAGCCCCCGACCCAGAGAAATCTTCTGCTTGGCGTCAGCTGCCAGACCGGCGGCACGCTGGTTGAGCTGGCCGCTCATCTCCAGCATCTCCGCGATGACGCCCACGCGTTTCTTGATCTGGTCGGCGGGCATCTTGCGGTTGCGCAGGGGGAAGGCCAGGTTCTCGGCCACCGTCATGGTGTCGTAGATCACCGGAAACTGGAATACCTGCGCAATATTGCGCTCCTGCGGCGTCGCACGTGTCACGTCCTGGCCGTCAAATCGCACTGTGCCCTGCGAAGGTGCTACCAACCCCGACATGATGTTGAGTAATGTGGTCTTGCCACACCCCGATGGGCCCAGCAACGCGTAGGCGCCACCATCTTCAAAGGTCATCTTCAGAGGCAGCAGGGCGTAGTCGCTTTCCTGCTGCGGGTTCGGCCGGTAGGCGTGGGCCAGATCAAGTTCTATGCGTGCCATATCAGCGTCCTTTGCCGCGCACCGGGGCCAGCAGCAACATGCCCTGCGCGTCGAACACATAGACCTGCGCAGGATTGAAAAAGAAAGTGCAGGGTTGTCCCAGATCGAAGTGGTGCACCCCGGTCAGCTGAGCCACTAGCTCCCCTAATGGCGTTTCGAAGTGCACAAACGTGTCGGTGCCCGAAATCTCGGCCAGCTCCACCGTGCCCACCAGCGCAACATCGCCCTCTTGGGCACGCACCCGCAGCGCGCTGGCACGCATGCCCACCGTCAGCGTGGCCGACCTGGTGGGCGGCAGGGTCAGCTCGATGTGCGGTCCATGGGCCAGTTGCACACCCGTGGCTGCTGCACTGGCAGCTAGCAGGTTCATGGGCGGGTCACTGAAAGCACGCGCTACACGGATGGACTGGGGCGCATGAAACACTTCAGATGTAGGTCCGTACTGCAGCAGCTCACCGGCATCCAACACCGCGGTATAGCCACCCAGCAGCAGGGCTTCGCCGGGTTCGGTGGTGGCATAAATCACCGTAGAGCTCCCCGCAGCGAACAGTGCGGTCAACTCGTCGCGCAATTCTTCGCGCAGCTTGTAGTCCAGGTTCACCAGCGGCTCATCCAGTAGCATCAGCGGTGCGCCCTTGGCCAGTGCACGGGCCAGTGCAACGCGCTGCTGCTGGCCGCCCGACAGTTCTGCGGGATAGCGGTCCAGAAACATCTCAATGTGGAGCTTCTCGGCCAACTCGCGCACGCGCTGGTCCACATTCCGGTCACCGCGCAGTTTCAGCGGCGAGGCAATGTTGTCGCGCACCTTGAGTGAGGGGTAGTTGATGAACTGCTGGTAAACCATGGCCACATTGCGCTGGCGCACAGGCATGCCAGTCACATCCACGCCATTCACCCGGACCGCTCCTGCGGTGGGCGTATCCAGTCCTGCCATGATGCGCATCAGGCTGGTTTTTCCCGCCTGGGTTGCGCCCAACAAAACCGTCACAGCGCCGCTGCGCGGTGCGAGGCTCATGTCGTACAGCCAGGTCTGCGGCCCTACTTTCTTGCTGATGCCTTCCAGATTCAACTGCATCACGCCACCTTTTCTTGCAGGGTTTTGACCCCGTGAGTATTTTTGAATTCGAGAATTATTGTTCGTTTTGATTCGTTTTATCTCAGTACTAACCCTATAAATATTCTTTTTGATTCGTTTTACAGTCAAGCCGCCCTGCAGATTCAGGGTACAAACACACAATGACCCCAAACCCCAGACAACTGACTCTGCTCTCTGTCGTCCAGGCACAAGGCTCCGTCACGGTGGAGCAGCTGGCCGAGACCCTGGGCGTCACCCTGCAGACCGTGCGGCGTGATGTGCAGCGTCTGGCCGACGAGGGCCTGCTGGCGCGCTTCCATGGCGGCGTCCGGGTGCCCAGCTCCACCGTAGAGAACATCGCCCACCAGCAACGCGAAAGCCTGAACGCCGAGGGCAAGTCGCGCATTGCGCGCAAGGTAGCTGCTGCAGTCCCCAACGACTGCTCACTGATCCTCAACATTGGCACCACCACCGAGGCCATTGCGCGCGCCCTGCTGCACCACAGCGGCCTGCGCGTCATTACCAACAACCTGAATGTGGCCAGCATCCTCAGCACCAACCCCCGCTGCGAAGTCATCGTGGTGGGCGGTGTGGTGCGCGGGCGTGACCAGGGCATCGTGGGCGAGGCGGCCGTGGACTTTATTCGCCAATTCAAGGTGGATCTCGCCCTGATTGGCATTTCGGGCATCGAGTCCGACGGCACGCTGCGCGACTATGACTATCGCGAAGTCAAAGTGGCCCAAACCATCATTTCGCACGCGCGGGAAGTCTGGCTGGCCGCCGACATCAGCAAGTTCAAGCGCCCGGCCATGGTCGAGGTGGCCACGCTATCGCAGATCGACCGCCTGTTCACCGATGCTGCACCACCCGACCCGTTCCCCGCACTGCTGGCTGATGCCCAGGTGCGGCTGGATGTCGCACTCTCCTGATTTGGATACTCCATTGCCATGACCTACCTGCTTGCCCTCGACCAAGGCACCTCCAGCTCCCGCAGCATCGTGTTCGACCCCAGTGGCCACACCGTGGCGATGGCGCAAAAGGAACTGACCCAGATCTACCCCCAGCCTGGCTGGGTGGAGCACGATGCCCTGGAAATCTGGCGCATCCAGCTCGCCACGGCGCGCGAGGCGCTGGCCAAGGCCGGCATCACTGCGGCCCAGGTGAAGGCTGTAGGCATCACCAACCAGCGTGAAACCACTGTCGTATGGAACCGCAAGACCGGCCAGCCCATTCACCATGCCATCGTCTGGCAGGACCGCCGGGCCGAGCCCACCTGTGTAGAGCTGCGCGCGCGCGGCCTTGCCGATACCATCCGCGAAAAAACCGGCCTGCTGGTGGACGCCTATTTTTCAGGCACCAAACTCAAATGGATTCTGGACCACGTACCAGACGCCCGCGCCCAGGCAGCCCACGGAGAGCTGGCCTTTGGTACCATCGATAGCTGGCTGATCTGGCAGCTCACCGAAGGCCGGGAGCACGTCACCGATGTCAGCAATGCCTCACGCACCATGCTCCTCAATGTGCACACCAACCAGTGGGACGAAGACCTGCTGGCGGCGCTGGACATCCCCGCCAGCCTGATGCCCCGGGTGCAGGCCTCCGCCTCGCTGTTCGGTGAAGTGGCACCCACTCTGCTGGGCCAGGCCATTCCCATTGGCGGCGTGGCAGGCGACCAGCAGAGCGCCCTGTTTGGCCAGGCCTGCTTCAAGGCCGGCATGGTCAAGAACACCTATGGCACCGGATGCTTCATGCTGATGCACACCGGTGACAACTTCCAGACCTCGCACAACGGACTCATCACCACCAGTGCGGCGCAGCCAACCGCCACGCCCGAATTCGCACTCGAAGGCAGCGTCTTTGTGGGTGGCGCCGTGGTGCAATGGCTGCGCGACGGCCTGCACGCCATTCAGGGCAGCGGTGAAGTGCAAAGCCTGGCGCAAAGTGTGCCGGACTCGGGCGGCGTCATCGTGGTGCCCGCTTTCACCGGCCTAGGTGCGCCCTACTGGCAACCCGACGCACGCGGCTCCATCACCGGCCTGACCCGGGGCAGCACCATTGCCCACATTGCGCGCGCGGCGCTGGAGAGCATCGCCTTCCAGAGTGCCGCCCTGTTGCAGGCCATGAGTCGGGACGCCATCAGCGCAGGGGGGGCACAGGTGTCGGAGCTGCGGGTGGACGGCGGCGCCTGCGTGAACGACCTGCTGATGCAGTTCCAGGCCGACCTGCTGGGCATTCCGGTCGTGCGCCCCGCCATCACCGAGACCACCGCCCTGGGTGCCGCCTACCTGGCTGGTCTGACCACCGGTGTTTACCAGAGCACGGATGAGCTGACCGACCTGTGGAAGGCCGAGCGCCGTTTCCTGCCGACGCTGCCCAGCGAGCGCGCCCAGGAGCTGATGGAGCGCTGGGAGCACGCGGTACGCCAGACAGTGCTCTAGGCGCCAGAGTGCGCCCCTTGCTTTGGATAGACTCTGACGCTCCACAGACAGAACCTGAAAGAATGACCATGGGCAAACGCATTGCGTTCATCGGCGGCGGCAATATGGCCAGCGCCATCATCGGCGGCCTGCTCCGCCAGGGATTTGCTCCCGGCCAGATCGACGTGGTTGAACCCTGGGCCGAGGCCCGCGAACGCCTGCAGAAGGATTACGGCGTCGTCGCCCAGGCCGAAGCAGGCGCATTCCTGGCTGCCGCCGACATGGTGGTGTGGGCAGTCAAGCCCCAAACCTTCAAGGAGGCCGCTACCCAGGTGCGCGCCCACAACACCGGCGCCCTGCACCTGAGCGTAGCCGCCGGCATCCGCAGTGACAGCATTGCCCAGTGGCTGGGAACCGAGCGGATCATCCGCACCATGCCCAACACCCCTGCGCTGATTGGCAAAGGCATGACCGCCCTGTTTGCCCGTCCCGCCGTGACGCAGGCCGACAAGGACTGGGCCGGTGAAGTCATCGCCACCACCGGCGCCTTCCTGTGGCTGACCGCCGAAGACCAGCTCGACGCAGTCACCGCCATTTCCGGCTCCGGCCCGGCTTACATGTTCTATTTCATGGAGGCCATGACCGACGCCGGCGCCGAGATGGGACTGGACCGCGCGCAGGCCTACCAACTCGCTGTGGCCACCTTCATCGGCGCAGGCGAACTGGCCCGCGCATCCACCGAGCCGCCCGAAACCCTGCGCGCCAAAGTCACCTCCAAAGGCGGTACCACCTACGCCGCGATCACTTCGATGGACGAGAGCGGCATCAAGGCCGCGTTTGCCAAGGCGCTGTTTGCCGCGCAGAAGCGGGCCACCGAGCTGGGCAACGAATTTGGTGGTTCTTAGAAAGAACCGGCTCTAGCCCCCGTACCATATGCGCAAGCAGCTATATTTTTAATAGCATATATCCAGACAGGAAACACACCATGACCGAACTCGTCACCTACAGCCTTAACGACGGCATTGCCACCCTCACCCTGGCCAACGGCAAGGTCAACGCCATTTCGCCTGACCTCATGGCATCGTTCAACCGCGCGCTGGACCAGGCCGAACAGGACAAGGCGGTTGTCATCGTGACCGGCCAGCCCGGCATCCTCAGTGGCGGCTACGACCTCAAGGTGATGATGACCGGCCCCCAGGCAGCGCTGGACATGGTGGAGATGGGCTCAAGGCTGGCGCGGCGTCTGCTGGCACACCCTTTTCCGATCATCATGGCCTGCCCCGGCCAT
>CAUJJV010000174.1 GCA_963205375.1 Pseudomonadota bacterium | reverse complement strand
AAGGCCTGCAGGCTGGTTATGGCCGTGCCGAGGTGCTGCATTCCATTGACCTGCATGCGCCCAAGGGCAGTGTGATCACCGTGATTGGTCCCAACGGGGCCGGCAAGTCAACCTTCCTGAATGCGCTGATGGGCGTTCTGCCGTCGCGCGGAAGTATCGAGTTCGAGGGGCGTGCCATTGACCAGCTGACGCTGGAGGAGCGCGTCATGCTGGGGATTGCGCTGGTGCCGGAAAAGCGGGAGCTGTTTGGCACCATGCCTGTGCAGGATAACCTGGAGCTAGGCGCATTCCGGCAGGTGCGCAAAGGCAATGCGCAGTGGCGCGAGCAGTTGGACGTGGTGTTCCAGCTCTTCCCCCGTTTGAAAGAGCGCCGCACCCAGGCCGCGGGCACGCTGTCAGGAGGCGAGCGCCAGATGCTGGCCGTGGGCCGCGCGATGATGTCGCGCCCCACCTTGCTGATGCTTGACGAACCCAGCCTCGGTTTGGCGCCGCTGGTGGTGAGGGAAATTTTCCAGACCATCGATGCACTGCGCAAAACCGGCGTCACCACGTTGCTGGTAGAGCAGAACGCCCGCGCCGCTCTGGAGACGGCCGACTACGGCTATGTGCTGGAGATGGGAGAAATTGCGCTGCACGGCCCGGCCAAAGAACTGGCCACCGATCCGCGCGTGATTGACACCTACCTCGGTGCTGCCAAGAAAAAACAAGCCGCCTGATTGCTCCACTCTCCAGCCATGAATTACCAACCTCAAACCGCTGACACTTTTCACCTGATTGCCCATGTGCTGCGCGCACCCGGGCAGCTCCAGGCGCTTGCACCTTTCGCCGAAATCGACGCGGATCTGATGCAGCAGGTGCTCGATGAGGCGGGGAAATTTGTAGGTGAGGTCATTGCACCACTCAACCGTGATGGCGATGAAACCGGATGCCGATTTGATGCCGGCATGGTCACCACACCGCCAGGCTTTCGCGATGCCTACCAGGCCTTCTGGCAGGCCGGTTGGCCAGCCCTGGCGGCTGCAACGGAAGATGGAGGGCAGGGCTTGCCCGCCGTGCTGGAGGCGGTGCTGTATGAGAATTTAAGTGCGGCCAACCATGGCTGGACCATGGCTCCGGGCTTGTTGCATGGTGCCTATGAGTGCATCAAGCACCATGCCAGCGAGGACCTCAAAGCGCAGTACCTGGAGAAAGTGGCCACTGGCGAATGGTTGGCCACCATGTGCCTGACCGAGCCACACGCCGGAAGCGATCTGGGCCTGGCGCGGACCAAGGCCGTGCCCCAGGCCGATGGCACCTACCGCATCAGTGGCACCAAGATTTTCATTTCCGGTGGTGAGCATGACTTGAGTGACAACATCGTGCACCTGGTCCTGGCCCGCTTGCCTGACGCTCCACCCGGTCCCAAGGGGTTGTCCTTGTTTCTGGTGCCCAAGTTCTACCCGAATGGCAGCCGCAGTGCGGTGCACTGCGAGCGCATTGAAGAGAAGATGGGCTTGCATGGCAGCCCCACCTGTGTGATGCGTTTTGACGAGGCTTCAGGTCAGATTGTGGGTGAGCCTGGTAAAGGCCTCAACGCCATGTTCGTGATGATGAACGCTGCACGGTTGCATGTGGCACTGCAGGGCATCGGTTTGCTGGATGCTGCGTGGCAAAAAGCCGATGCCTACTCCAGAGACCGTCGCCAGATGCGCGCGCCGGGACGTGGCAAGTTGGCCGCAGAGGCCGATGTGATTGCTGAACACCCTGCCATGCGCCGCATTCTCGATACACAGCGCGCCTGGATCGACGGCGGGCGCCTACTGGCCTATCGCACGGCGCTAGAGTTGGACATCGCCAAGCACCATCCCGATGCCGCACGCAAGGCCGCAGCGCAGCGATGGTGCAGTCTGGTGACGCCCGTGATCAAGGCGGCGTTTACCCACCAGGCGTTTTATGGTGGCAGCGAGTGCCTGCAGGTGTTTGGTGGCCACGGCTATGTGCGCGAGTGGGGCATCGAGCAGAATGTGCGGGACTCGCGCGTGGCCATGATTTACGAGGGCACCAACGAAATTCAGGCAATCGACCTGCTGGTGCGCAAGATCCTGTCTGATGGGGGAGCGACTTTCTCGGCATGGCTGCGGGACCTCCGTTCCGAGCTGGACGATGGCAATCCAGCCGATCAGAGGACTGCTGCCCGGATTGATGTGCTGGAGGAAGCAACAATGGGCATCATTGCAGCTGCGGCGGCTGACGCGACGGGCGCTTACTGGGTCGCCGACGACTACTTGCGGGCTGTGGCTGTACTTTTGCTCGATTGGGCGTGGCTGAAGATCGCACGCGAAGCGCCTGACCACAGCGCAAGGTGGGCTGCGCCGGCACAGGCATTGCAGCGCTGGGTTATGCCGGAGTTTGGTATGCGAATCGCTATCATCAGCGCACCTGCTGTTGCCCTGACTGCCTGACCTCCATGTCCTCTGCCCCCAATGATACTGCGCCCAGCGTAGACCAAGTTAACTCTGACTACCTTGAGACCCTGTTGGGCTACAACGCCCGGCGGGCCGCGCTGTCCATCATTGATGTGTTCTTGCGCAAGATGGCGGAGCATGATTTTCGTCCGGTCGATTTTTCGGTGGCTTCGCTGATCGTGCACAACCCGGGCATCACGTCACGCCAGCTATGCACGGCGCTCAACATCTTGCCGCCCAATCTGGTGGGCATGGTCAATGCAATGGAAAAACGCGGACTGATCATCCGCCGTCCACATCCCAACGACGGGCGCGCCATGGGATTGCACCCTACGCCCGAAGGCAAAGCGTTGATGGCCATTGCCGAAGAGGATGCCTACAAGCTCGAGATTGCCGCTGCGCCAAGACTGACAGCCGCCGAGCGCAAGACACTGATCCGCTTGCTGCAAAAAATCTACCTATAGCGTGTCGCCCGCTGCCAGGGACTCGTCGTCATAGAATTTCACAGGTGGCCGTTTGGCCAGTGAAGCTATAACCCTCCAGTTCAGGACCCTCCATGACCAACGAATTGTCCGCAGCCGAATCGGCGCTGCGTGAAGCCGCGCGTGAGTACCACCGTTTTCCGGTTCGCGGAAAGATTTCCGTGTCACCCACCAAGCCCCTGTCCAACCAGCGCGACCTGTCGCTGGCGTACTCGCCCGGTGTGGCGTATCCCTGCCTGGACATTGAGGCCGATCCCACCAAAGCGGCCGAGTACACCAGCCGTGGCAATCTGGTCGGTGTGGTCACCAATGGCACGGCTGTGCTGGGACTGGGCAATATCGGCCCCCTGGCCAGCAAGCCGGTGATGGAGGGCAAGGGCTGTCTGTTCAAGAAGTTCTCGGGCATTGACGTGTTCGACATTGAGCTGGCCGAGAACGATCCGGACAAGCTGGTGGACATCATCGCCGCCCTGGAGCCCACGCTGGGGGGCATCAACCTGGAGGACATCAAGGCGCCAGAGTGCTTCTACATTGAGAAAAAGTTGCGTGAGCGGCTGAATATCCCGGTGTTCCATGACGACCAGCATGGCACGGCCATCATTTCCTCGGCAGCGCTTCTCAATGGTCTCGAACTGGTGGGTAAAGCCATTGGTGAAGTCAAACTGGCGGTGTCCGGCGCAGGCGCTGCTGCGCTGGCCTGCGTGGATGTCATGGTCGGGCTGGGTGTGAAACGCTCCAACGTGTTCATGTGCGATTCCAAGGGCGTCATCTACGAAGGTCGGCCTGGCGGTTATGACGAGTCCAAGGCCCGTTACGCCCAAAAAACGGAGGCCCGCACACTGGCAGACGCGGTAGTCAATGCAGACGTGTTCCTGGGTTGTTCCACAGCGGGAGTGCTGTCGGGGGACATGGTCAAAACCATGGCACGCCAGCCCATCATCCTGGCGCTGGCCAACCCCGAACCCGAAATCCGGCCGGAGCTCGCTCTGGCCGCGCGGCCCGACTGCATCATGGCGACGGGGCGTTCGGACTACCCGAACCAGGTCAACAACGTTCTGTGCTTCCCCTACATCTTCCGTGGCGCGCTGGATTGTGGTGCCACCAAGATCACCGAGGAAATGAAGCTGGCCTGCGTCCGCGAGATTGCCGACCTGGCCAAGGCCGAGATCAGTGACGAGGTGGCTGCGGCCTATCCAGGGCAGGAGTTGCACTTTGGTGCCGACTACCTGATTCCCAAACCCTTTGATTCGCGTCTGATCCTGCGCATTGCACCTGCCGTGGCAAAAGCTGCAGAGGCCTCCGGTGTAGCCACACGCCCCATTGCCGATTACGACGCCTACCGCGATTCGCTCAACCAGTACGTGTCACACACAGGCATGTTCATGCGGCCTGTGTTTGCAGCTGCGAAAGCTGCACCGGTATCGGCCAAGCGCGTGGCCTATGCGGAAGGCGAGGACGAACGCGTATTGCGCGCGGTGCAGACTGCGCTGGACGAGCACATGGTCAAGCCGACCCTGGTGGGGCGCCCTGCGGTCATCGACATGCGCATCCAGAAGGCCGGCCTGCACATCCGACGCGATCGCGACTTTGACGTGGTGGACCCCGAAAATGACGCACGTTTCCGCCAGTATTGGGAAACCTACCACCGCCTCATGGGCCGCAATGGCGTAACCCCCGAGGCCGCCAAGGCCGCGGTGCGCCGCTCCACCACCCTGATCTCCGCACTGATGGTCCATCTGGGCGATGCCGACGCCATGGTGTGCGGTGTGAATGGCCGTTTTGACGGGCACCTGGACCATGTGCGCGATGTGATCGGCCTGCGTGCCGGCAGCTCTGGTTTTTCCACCATGAACGCGCTGATGCTGGAAAAGCACACGCTGTTCATCGCGGATACCTATGTCAACGAAGACCCCTGCGCGCAGGAACTGGCCGAAATTGCATTGCGTGCTGCCGAAGAGGTGCGCCGCTTCGGTATCACGCCCAAGGTGGCCTTCCTGTCCCACTCCAACTACGGCTCCAGCCGGCGCTCCTCTGCGCTCAAGATGCGCCAGGCCCGCGACCTGTTCGTCAAGATGGCTCCGGATGTGGAAAGCGACGGCGAATTGCACGGGGATGCCGCGCTGTCCGAAGCGATTCGTGGTGCTTACCTGTCCGAATCCACGCTGACCGGTACCGCCAATGTGCTGATTTGCCCCAATATCGACAGCGCGAACATCCTGTTCAATGT
>CAUJJV010000173.1 GCA_963205375.1 Pseudomonadota bacterium | reverse complement strand
GCTACATCTTTAATAGCAATAGGACGTTTGCGTGTGGCCGCGGCCGGGCGGCCTGTGGATCTGGCGCCTGACGCCTTGCCGTTGCAGGCACTGGCGGCTGCACAAGCCCATTTGCCCACGCTCCTGCGTCTGGGCTGTCGTACCTGGGGACAGTTGCGTGCATTGCCGCGGGGGGGATTGGCACGCCGGTTTGGCGCCGGGCTGGTGGACGCGCTGGACCGCGCCTATGGGCTGCAGCCCGAGGTGTATCCGTGGCTGACCTTGCCCGATGTGTTTGATGCCCCGCTGGAGTTGCAGGCCCGGGTGGAGTCGGCACCGGCTTTGCTCTTTGGTGCCCGCCGCCTGCTGGCCCAGTTGCTGGTGTGGCTGCGCGCCCGCCAGCGCGGTGTGCTGGTGCTGGAGCTGCTGTGGGAACTGGATGCCGCCCGCAGCGCTGAGAAGCAAGGCCGTCTGGAGTTGCGCACGGCACAAGCCACGCAGGACATGCAGCACCTGCAGCGGCTGCTGGGCGAGCAGCTGGCCCGCGTCACCTTGCCTGCACCGGTGCTGTACCTGCGCTTGCGCACATTGCAGACCCAGCCCTTGGGCGGGGAGTCGCACAGCCTGTTGCCCGACGACCTGCGCCACGGCGACAGCCTGCACCAGATGGCCGAGCGCGTGGCGGCCCGGCTGGGTGCGACGCAGGTGCTGTGTGTCCAGACGCGGGCAGACCACCGGCCGGAACAGATGCAGTGCTGGCAGCCCTGGGTAGCGTTCGATGGCAAGGTAGATGCTATAAAAAAGAGAGCTAACGAAGCAGTGCAGACGGGGGACGAAGGCTTAAACGCCCATGCATCGCTATACCCCTCCTGGCTACTGCCGGTACCGCAGCGGCTGGCGGTGCGCAGAGGCCAGCCACAGCACCATGGCGACCTGGCCCTGCTGGCCGGGCCGCAGCGGGTCGAGGCCGGCTGGCTCGACGGGGTGGCTGCACTGCGCGACTATTACGTGGCGCACAGTGCCGGGGTGGGGCTGGTATGGATCTACCGCGAACGCCTGACGCCCAACTCGGGGGAAGACCATGCCCCCTGGTACCTGCATGGGCTGTTTGCCTGAATGCAGGGGGTCAGCCCGGAGGGGGCGGCGGAATCAGTTTGCCGCGTGCCAGCAGCTGGAGTGTTTTGAGGGTCAGGAACGCAATCACCGAGGACGACACCGCCAACGCAATGCCGCCCACCAGCGGCGGCCAGCCACCGCGGCGCACCACTTCAATGACGGCACCCGACAGGGCTGCCAGTGGGAACGAAAACGACCAGAAACCAATGGCGAAGGGCACCTTGCTCCACCACTTGTAGCGTGCCATGACGGCCACGATCGGTCCCGACGAGAGGCCCAGCCCGATGATCAGTACATCCCCGGGCAGCGTCGGCCAGATCACGGCGGCAGCCAGTGTGGCAACTGCTGGCGGCGCCATTTCCACGCCGATGGTGGGGCGCAAAGGCTCGGGCATGACACCCTCAAACAGGCGGTTGAGCACACGCACTTCCAGTAGGCCCCAACTGGCCAGTCCCATGCCAAACAGCAATGCAGCCCAGCCGGGGTAGCCCAGTGTGCTCAGGGCCATGGCGCCCACCAGTCCGCCAGCCACCGGCGGGATGTACAGGGCCGGCGTGACCGAAGCGACCGGCAGGGAAGCCGTGGTCAGCATGGCGACCACACGCACCGCAATCACCCCCTGCAGTGCCAGTGCAGACAGTGCCAGCACCAGCCACCCGGTATGGAAGGGCTCCCCAAAGTACACCACGCACAACAGCACCGACACCGAAATCAGCGCCATCAGCGAGCCTGCCAGCGGGTGGGTGAATTCGTTGCGGATGGTGTGGGGATAGCGCAGGCATTTAGCCAGGTACAGCACAAGGAGCATGCCCAAAACGGCCACGCCCAGCCAGGCCAGGGTGGTGCCAACTCCCTGTACCTCGGCAGGCCAGCCAAATACGGCGGTGCGGCGCCAGGCACCTGCCAGGGCAAACAGGCCCACGGGGATGGCAAATAAACCGACAGGAAAACGTGCAAGCCAGGATGTCTTGTGCATGGACTTCAAAACGGTTGATGCAGGTCTGAAACGTGCCCGCAGGAGGCAACGTTAGCACGCGCACCACGCAGGTGGCGCACGCAATCCCAAGACAACCCGACAGGGGCGCTGATTATTTGGGTGCCATGTCGTCCCAGGCCTTGATGGCCTCGGCGCAATACATCAGTGCAGGTCCGCCGCCCATGTAGACGCAGACCGTCAGCATCTCTTCCAGTTCCGCGCGCGTGCATTGCAGTCTGTGCAGTGCCTTGACGTGAAAACCGATGCAACCCGAGCAATGCTGGGTGATGCCGATGGCCAGCGCGATCAACTCCTTGTTCTTGGCGCTGACGGCGCCTTCCGCCATGGAGGCTTTGGCCAACTGGCCAAAGCCCTGCATGGCATCCGGCTGCGCCTTGCGCAAGGGCGCCAGGTTCTCGTTGATGTTCTGGATCAGGGTAGTGTGGTCGAAGGTACTCATGGTGGCCAGTTTGCCGGATTCATATTCGAATTGGCTGATATATGTCAAATAACCCGTACATCTGCACCCGTGGGCACAAGGTTCGACAATGGCAGCCATGAAAACACTTTCTGAAATAGCCCTGTCCATGCTCGACCTGGTGGCTGTGCGTGAGGGCGGCACGGTGGCCGATGCGCTGGCCATTGCATTGCGCACCGCCCAACACGCCGAAACCCTGGGGTTCAAGCGCTACTGGCTGGCCGAACACCACAACATGCAGGGCATTGCCAGTTCGGCCACCGCCGTGCTGGTAGGCCACATCGCAGGGGGAACCCGAACCATCCGCGTGGGTTCGGGTGG
>CAUJJV010000172.1 GCA_963205375.1 Pseudomonadota bacterium | reverse complement strand
CCGACAACGGACTGCCAGAAATACTTTTCGCGAGAGCGCATGCCCTCGGGGTCTTTGTGCACCACCTTGCGCCAGTCGTCGGCCCAGCCAATCGCACCAAAACCTAAGGTCACCAGCAACACGATCCAGACAAACCGGTTGCTGAGGTCGAACCACAACAGCGTCGAGACAGCGATGGACAACAGAATGAGCACGCCGCCCATGGTGGGGGTGCCGCTCTTGCTCAAATGGGATTCCATGCCATAACCGCGAATGGGCTGGCCGATCTTGAGTTCGCGCAGACGACGAATGACCGCTGGCCCAGCAGCCAGTCCGATCAGCAACGCCGTCATGGCAGCCATCACCGCACGGAAGGTGAGGTACTGGAACACACGGAAAAATCCCAATTCAGGCGACAGGGTTTGCAGCCATTGGGCCAGGCTCAGCAACATCAGGGTTCTCCGTTCGAAAAATGCGCCACAACAGCCTCCACCACGCGCTCCATGCGCATAAAGCGTGAGCCCTTCACCAGCACACTGCTGGCATGGGGCAGGCCGGCAAGCACTGCATCATTGAGTTCGTCCATGGACTCGAAATGGCGTGCTCCGGGAAAAACATCTACTGCGGAGCGCACCAGATTGCCATGGGCCAGCAACTGGTCAATCCCTTTGGCCAGCGCATAGCGTCCGGCTTCGGCATGGAAGGCCGGCCCCTCGTGGCCCACCTCGCCCATATCCCCCAGCACCAGAATGCGGGGGCCCGGCAAATCTGCCAGCACATCAATGGCCGCGCGCACCGAGTCGGGATTGGCGTTGTAGGTGTCATCCACCAGGGTGCGTTCGCGCCCTTGAACCGCAATCTCCAATGCACGCGAGCGTCCCTTGACCGGTTGGAATGCCTGCAGCCCCTGCTCCACCGCAGAAGCGCTGACGCCAGCCGCCAGCGCGCAGGCTGCAGCCGCCAGGGAGTTCTTGACGTTGTGCCGGCCGGCAATGGAGAGACGGTAATGCAGATGCACGCCCATACCCTGCGCGCGCACCTGCCAGCCGCCGTGTTCCCAATGGGCTTCCACGCAGTGCATTTCATCCTGCGAATCGCCGCCCGACATGGCAAAGCGAACACACCGACGGGGAGCCGCCAGGTCCTGCCACAGCGGTGTAAATTCATCGTCTGCGGGAACCACAGCGACACCATCCGCCGGCAGGGATGCAATCACCGATCCATTCTCCCGAGCTACGGCCTGCACGGTCTGCATAAACTCCAGGTGTTCGCGCTGGGCGTTATTCACCAGGGCGACTGTGGGCTGCGCCATCGCGGCCAGCGTGGCAATTTCCCCCGGGTGGTTCATGCCCAGCTCGACCACCGCCATGCGGTGGCCTGCGCGCAGGCGCAGCAACGTCAGCGGAACACCAATGTCGTTATTGAAGTTGCCACGGGTGGCCAATGCCGCACCACCCAGGCACTGGGCCTCCAGAATCGCCGCCAGCATCTGGGTCACGGTGGTCTTGCCATTGCTACCGGTGACCGCAATCACCGGCAATTCAAACCGCCTGCGCCAGGCCATTGCCAGAGACTGCAGTGCCGCCTTGGTGTCGGCTACCTCGATTCTGGGCAGCCCGGCAGGGTACAGATCTGCGCGCAGGCCCGCGTGACACACCACTCCCACGGCCCCGCGCTGTTGTGCCTCTTGCAGAAATTCATTGGCGTCGTAGCGCTCACCTTGGAGCGCCACAAACAGATCTCCCGGCTCAACGGTGCGGGTATCCGTGTGGACACGCAGCACCACCACCTTGTTCTCACCCACCAAACGGGCACCCGGCATCCACTGGGTGGCCTGGTGCAAGGTCATCATGGCACTCATGGGCGTACTCCCCCGGAGTGGCGGGCTTGCAGCGCCTGATCGGCATGGGCCCTGTCGGAAAATGGCAGCTTGCTGCCAGCGACTTCTTGTGTCGCTTCATGGCCCTTGCCAGCCAGAAGCACGACATCCTGGTCGGCGACCGCAGCCAGCGTGCGGGCGATGGCCTGCGCACGGTCCGCCTGCACACTGACCATGTCAGTTTGGGGCAACCCCAACAGAATTTGGGCAATGATGGCTTCCGGCTTTTCACTGCGGGGGTTGTCACTGGTGACGACCACCCGGTCGGCGCACTTGGCAGCAATGGCACCCATGAGGGGCCGCTTGGAGGCATCACGGTCTCCACCACAACCAAAGATGCACCACAAAGCGCCCTCGCGTTGTTGGGCCAGCGGGCGCAAAGCCACCAGAGCCTGCTCCAACGCATCCGGCGTGTGCGCATAGTCCACCGCGACCAGTGGCTCGCCAGCGTTGCCAACGCACTCCATGCGGCCTGGCACCGGCATCAGGCCACTGCAGGCCTGTACTGCATCTGCCAACGGAACGCCCAAGCTGCGCATGGCTGCAATCACACCCAGCATATTGGCCACGTTGTACGTGCCAATCAGGTGACTGTGAAAGGCGATGGTCTGCCCGCCTTCCACCACATCGAACCGCAAACCACGGGTTGCGTACTGGATGTTGTCCGCCCGCAGGCGTGCCGCCTGGCTGCATGACGTAGTCCAGACATCCAGAGGGCCGTTAGCAAGATCTGCAGCAAGCTGGGCGCCCTGTGTGTCATCCACATTGATGACCGCTGCCTGCAGCCCCGGCCACACAAACAGACGCCGCTTGGCGTCCCAGTACGACGCCATGCTGCCGTGGTAATCCAGATGGTCCTGGGTGAAGTTGGTAAACACGGCAACACGGATGTCGGTCCCAGTCAACCGGTGCTCCTCCACCCCGATGGACGACGCTTCCATGGCGCAGGCCTTCAGGCCCGTATCCACAAACGCCCGCAGGGTCTGCTGCAACAGGACCGGGTCAGGAGTGGTCAATCCGGTAGACAACACATCCGGTGGAATGCCAACGCCCAGGGTTCCAATCACGCCACACGGCCAGGAG
>CAUJJV010000171.1 GCA_963205375.1 Pseudomonadota bacterium | reverse complement strand
AGACAAGCCGACCGATGCCGCCAAGGCCCAGGCGCTGCTGGACGGCAAAGACGCCGCCAAGAAGCCTGAAGCGGCTGCGTCTGCCGCATCGGCCGGACGTTTCATCGTGCAGATTGGTGCGTATGCCGAGGTGCTCAAGGCCCGCGAGGCCCGCCAGAAGCTGGAGAAAGCCGGCATCAAGACTTACACCCAGGTAGTACAGACGCCCGAAGGCAAGCGTATCCGTGTGCGCGTGGGTCCGTTTGAGTCGAAGGCCGAGGCTGACAAGGCGGCTGCAAAGATCAAGAAGCTCGATCTGCCCGCAGCGATTCTGGAACTGTAAAGGCGGAGGCTGAACATGCCGGTGCTGGACTGGATCTTTCTGGGGGTGCTGCTGCTGTCGCTGGCGGTGGGGGCCTGGCGTGGACTGGTCTACGAGGTGCTGTCGGTGTTGAGCTGGATTGCGGCTTTTGTGCTGGCGCAGTGGTTTGCGCCGCAGGCCGCGCAGTGGCTGCCGATGTCCGGGGCTGCGGAGTCGATGCGCTATGCAGCTGGTTTTGTTCTGGTCTTCATCCTGGCTATTTTTGCAGGTGGCCTGATTGCATTTTTGACCAAGAAACTGATTGCGGCGGTGGGGCTGCGGCCCGCGGACCGCATGCTGGGCGCGGCCTTTGGTCTGGTGCGCGGCATCATCATTTTGCTGGCGCTGACAGTGGTTGTGGGCATGACGCCCATGCGGTCGGCCCAGGTATGGCAGGAGTCCACGGGCGCCCACATTGCCAGCGTGGCATTGACGGGCCTGAAACCCGTGCTGCCGCAAGAGTTCGGAAAATATCTACCTTCGTGAGTAAACATCTATGTGCGGAATAGTCGGCGTTGTCAGCAACGCACCGGTCAACCAGCTGATCTACGACGCGTTGCTGCTGCTGCAGCACCGCGGACAGGACGCAGCGGGTATCGTCACCCAGCAGGAACGCAAGTTCTTCATGCACAAGGCCAAGGGCATGGTGAAGGACGTGTTCCGCACGCGCAACATGCGCTCGCTGCCCGGCAACTGTGGTCTGGGCCAGGTGCGCTACCCCACGGCAGGTAATGCTTTCAGTGAAGAAGAGGCTCAGCCGTTTTACGTGAACGCGCCTTTTGGCATCGTGCTGGTGCACAACGGCAACCTGACCAATGCGCACGCGCTCAAGGCCGAGCTGTTCAATACCGACCACCGCCACATCAACACCGAGAGCGATTCGGAAGTGTTGCTCAATGTGCTGGCGCACGAGATTGAAATCACTACGCGTGGTGCCACGCTGCAGGTCGAAAATCTGTTCGCTGCGGTGGCCAATGTGCACCGCCGCGTCAGGGGGTCGTACGCGGTGATTGCGCTGATTGCCGGCCATGGCGTACTGGCTTTCCGCGACCCCTTTGGCATTCGCCCCTTGTGCATGGGAAAGAGTGCGGACGGCACGGTCATGCTGGCCAGCGAGTCGGTGACGCTCGAAGGCACTTCGCACCAGTTCGACCGCAACATCGACCCCGGTGAAGCCATCTTCATCGACCTGCAGGGCAATGTGCACGCCAAGCAGTGCGCCGATGCTCCCACCCTCAAGCCCTGTATTTTTGAGTTTGTGTACCTGGCCCGTCCGGACTCGGTCATGGATGGCATCTCGGTGTACCAGGCCCGGCTGAATCTGGGTGAGACCCTGGCCAAGCGGGTGATTTCCACCGTGCCACCGAACGAAATTGACGTCGTGATCCCGATTCCCGAATCCAGCCGCCCCAGCGCGGCGCAACTGGCGCAACTGCTGGGTTTGCCGTACCGCGAAGGTTTTGTGAAGAACCGCTATGTGGGCCGCACCTTCATCATGCCGGGTCAGGCCGTGCGCAAGAAATCCGTGCGCCAGAAGCTCAACGTGATTGCCAGCGAATTCAAGGGCCGCAATGTGTTGCTGGTGGATGACTCCATCGTGCGCGGAACGACCAGCAAGGAAATCGTGCAGATGGCGCGCGATGCCGGCGCCCGCAAGGTGTATATGGCCAGCGCTGCACCGCCCGTGCGTTACCCCAATGTGTATGGCATCGACATGCCGACCAGCAACGAACTGGTGGCGCACAACCGCACCGTGGAGCAGATCCGCGAAATCATCGGCTGCGATGCGCTGATCTACCAGGACGTGGACGGCATGAAGAAGGCGATTGGCTCGCTGAGTACCAAGCTGGCGGGTTTTGATGCCTCATGTTTTGATGGTGTGTACGTCACCGGCGATATCACCAGTGATGATATTGACCGTTTGAACTCCAACCGTGTGGGTGGTGATGAGTCGCAGGAAGACACCTCGCGCCTGGCGCTGCCCAACCACAGCGAGTAAGCCATGAGTGACAAGCAACTACCCGCTGGTCTGCACCCGGCCACCCTGGCAGTCCGCGAAGCTGTGCCACCCAGTCAGTACGGCGAAAACTCCGAAGCGCTGTACCTGACCAGCGGCTATGTCCAGCCGACGGCGGAGGTGTCGGCCGCCCGTTTCGCGGGCGAGGAAGAGGGCTACACCTATGGCCGCAGTGGCAACCCCACGGTCACCAGCTTCGAGCGACGACTGGCAGCCATGGAAGGCGCCGAGGCTTGTATGGCCACGTCAAGCGGCATGTCGGCCATCATGCTGATGTGCTTCAGCCTGCTCAAGTCCGGGGACCATGTGGTGTTCTCTCAATCGATGTTTGGCTCCACCATCAAGCTCATTGGCAGCGAGTTCGCACGCTTTGGTGTGGAGTCCACCATCGTGGCACAAACCGATCTGGCTGCCTGGAAGGCGGCGGTGCGACCCAATACGCGTCTGTTGTTTGCCGAGACGCCCACCAACCCGCTGACGGAGTTGTGCGATATCGCTGCGCTGGCCGAGATTGCCCACCAGGCCGGTGCGCTGCTGGCCGTGGACAACTGCTTTGCCACGCCGGTGTTGCAGCAACCTTTGCGGTTGGGTGCTGACATCGTGATGCATTCCGGCACCAAATACCTGGACGGACAGGGGCGCGTGATGGCCGGTGCACTGTGCGCCAGTGAAGCCATGGTGCGCGACAAGTTCCTGCCGGTGCAGAAGAACTCCGGCATGGTGCTGTCCCCTTTCAATGCATGGGTCGTGCTGAAAGGCTTGGAAACGCTGGACCTGCGCATGAAAGCCCAGAGCGCACAAACCTTGCAGCTGGCACAGTGGCTGGAATCGCATCCGGGCGTGGCGCGTGTCTACTACCCAGGGCTTGTCAGCCATCCGCAACATGCACTGGCCCAGCAGCAGATGGGCGGACTGGGCGGAGCCGTGCTGTCGTTTGACGTGAAGGCGTCCTCCCCAGAGCAGGCACGTGCACGTGCCTTCCATGTGCTGGACTCGATGCAGGTGCTTTCGTTGTGCACCAACCTGGGCGACACCAAAACGCTGTGTACCCATCCGGCGAGTACATCGCACGGCAAACTGGCCGAGGCGCAGCGCCAGGCCGCCGGCATCGGGCAAGGCCTGATCCGTGTGGCGGTGGGGTTGGAACACCTCGACGACATCAAGAACGACCTATTGCGCGGCCTGGATACATTGGCATGACACAGAAAATTCGCACCCGTATTGCACCATCACCCACTGGCTTCCTGCACCTGGGCACCGCCCGCACCGCCTTGTATTCCTGGGCCTATGCCCGCCATTTTGGTGGCGAATTTGTGCTGCGCATCGAAGACACCGACGTGGCCCGCTCCACACAGGATTCGGTCGACCAGATTCTGGAATCCATGCGCTGGCTGGGGCTGGAGTACGACGAAGGCCCGATCTACCAGATGCAGCGTCTGGACCGTTACAAGGCAGTGGTCGATCAGCTGATGGCTGAGGGTAAGGCCTACTACTGCTACAGCACGCCCGAAGAACTGGACGCCGTGCGCGAAGCCAAGAAGGCCCGTGGCGAAAAAGCCTTGTACGACGGCCGCTGGCGTCCCGCGCCCGGCAAGACTTTGCCGCCCGTGCCCGCGGGTGTGAAGCCCGTGGTGCGCTTCTGCAATCCGCAGGAGGGCGATGTGACCTGGAACGATCTGGTCAAGGGCCCCATCACCATCAGCAACCGCGAGATCGATGACCTCATCATCGTGCGCACCGATGGCATTCCCACCTACAACTTTGCGGTGGTGGTGGACGATTGGGACATGCAGATCAGCCACGTGTTCCGCGGTGACGAGCACATCAACAACACGCCGTGGCAAATCAACATCTTTGCTGCGCTGGGCGCACCCCTGCCGCTGTTCGGCCATTGCCCGGTCATCCTGGGCGACGATGGACAAAAGCTGTCCAAGCGCCGTGGTGCCGTGAGCGTGACCGCCTACGAAGAAGGCGGCTACCTGCCCGAGGCCATGCTCAACTACCTGGCCCGCCTAGGCTGGAGCCACGGCGACGAAGAACTCTTCACCCGCGCCCAGTTGGTGGAATGGTTCGATGGCACGCACCTGAACAAGAGCCCCGCGCAGTGGGATCCGGTCAAGTTGCTATGGGTGAATGCCCAGTACATCAAACAGGCGGACAACACGCGTCTGGCCGGTCTGGTGGCGCAACAACTGACACGCCAGGGAATCACTCTGGACGCCTCGGTGGTGCAAACGCATTTGCCGCAGGTCTGCGCCTTGCTCAAGGACCGTTGCGACACCACCGTGGCACTGGCCACATGGGCTGCCAAGTTCTACGCCGACGTCACCCCCGACGCTGCCGAACTGGCCCAGCACGTGACCGACGCGGTCAAACCCGCCTTGCAGGCCCTGGCCGCCAGGCTTGCGACCTGCACATGGGACAAGGCCAGCATTGCCGCGGCCATCAAGGAAGTGCTCGCCGAAGTCGGTTTGAAGATGCCACAACTGGCCATGCCGGTGCGCGTACTGGTATTGGGCACACCCCAGACGCCATCGGTGGATGCGGTGCTGGAATTGCTCGGTAGAGAAAAAGTATTGGCGCGACTTGGCAGGGCATGATTTTTAAGGCTATAATTTGAGGCTCGGAAATTGAGAATGTTTTAAAAAGCATTCTCGCGATTACTGAAAAGTAATTGGGGGTATAGCTCAGCTGGGAGAGCGCTTGCATGGCATGCAAGAGGTCAGCAGTTCGATCCTGCTTACCTCCACCAAGATTTCTGAGAACGGATTAGTCCAAGGTTTTGACCCCATCGTCTAGAGGCCTAGGACATCACCCTTTCACGGTGAGTACCGGGGTTCGAATCCCCGTGGGGTCGCCAAGATTCATCGCAAGATGATCGAAGCGCAAGTTGGTAACAGCAGGCCCGCAAGGGCAGGCGACTTGGCTCGAAAGAGCGAACGTTACTGCAACTGGAGCGGTAGTTCAGTTGGTTAGAATACCGGCCTGTCACGCCGGGGGTCGCGGGTTCGAGTCCCGTCCGCTCCGCCAACATTGGAATCCCCAAGTAATTCATTTACTTGGGGATTTTTCATTTCTGGATTTCCTTCGCGGATAGTCCAGCACACTTCAAATCCCCCTGGTTCCGCTGCACAGATCGACACACGTCTGCGCGTGACCGGCATGTCATTGACGCCATTGAAATCGGCCAATGCGAGAACCTGGTTCATTACATTAATTTGTATTTTGTGGCAATTTATGTAATATTCACATTCCGTGAATAAAACATCCTTTCCCATGCGCGCCAATCCCAAGAGTCTCATTCTGGAACTCTTGCTGGCCAACGGCGAAAAGCCCCTGACGGCCCGCGAGGCGATTCACGCCAGCGCGCTTTTCCGGATCAGCGAAAGCAGTCTGCGGGTCACCCTGACACGCCTGTCGGCAACGGGATTGATTGAGGCCGCGGGTCGTGGCGCTTACCGCCTGGGACCTGCAGCGGTCGATCTTGCTGGAGATGTGGCGACGTGGCGCACGCTGGAAACCCGGCTGCGGCCCTGGGCCGGGGGCTATATCGTGGTGCACTCCGGGGCCTTGGGGCGCAGCGACCGTGCGGCTCTGCAGCGGCGCGAGCGGGCGCTGCAGATGCTGGGTTTTCGTGTGTTTGAGCGCGGTCTGCATATTCGCCCAGACAATATTGAGCCCGATATCGACGCGGTGCGGCAGCGTCTCTACAAACTGGGGCTGGGCCGCGAGGCGGCGGTTTTCAAGGCCAGCAATTTCGATGCTGCGCGTGAATCAGCAGTCCGCCAGCTGTGGGACGGTGGGGCATTGAACCGCATGTACATGCAGTTGAATGCGCAGCTGGAAACCTGGCTGGCCGGTGCAGACCAGCTTGCGCTGGAGGTTGCGACCCGTGAGTCATTCTTTATGGGCGGTGGGGCCATTCGCCAGCTGGTGTTTGACCCGCTCTTGCCTGAGCCTCTGGTGGATGCCGCAGCGCGCCACGCATTCATCCAGACCGTGCACCGCTTTGATGCGGCGGGCCGAGCCATCTGGCAGCGGTTCTTTGCATCCCTTGCTGACACCCCATCCCCTTTGCCGATGGCCGAAACAACTTGCTGAAAAGGAGACTGACATGAACGCCCATTCCGACATCCACGCCCGTACCGAACCCACTGCCGCTGCGCTGTACCTGGCGGACACCCACGCGGTAAGCAACCTGTCCAACGAGCTGTGCAACTACAACATGTACACGCAGGACACGGCACTGGTCGAGTCCGTGCGGCGCGAAGGTGGCCAGAGCGCAGAGGCTGGTCTGGCCGAGTTTGGCGCCCTCACCGGCTCTGCGGACTACCTGGAGCTGGGCGCATTGGCCAACAAGTTCCAGCCCGAATTCGACACGCACGACCGGTTTGGCAACCGCATTGACCTGGTGAAATTCCATCCGGCCTACCACCAGCTGATGAAAACCTCCATCGAGCACGGCTTGCACGCCTCGCCCTGGACGGCGCCCGGCCCCGGTGCCCATGTGGCGCGCGCAGCCCGGACCTATATGCACACCCAGGTGGAGGCGGGCCATGGCTGTCCCATCACCATGACCTTTGCCGCGGTGCCTTCGTTGCGCCTGCAGCCCGAGCTGTCCAGCGTGTGGGAGCCCAAGATCACCTCCCGCGTGTACGACCCGCGCAATGTGCCGGTGGAGCAGAAGCAGGGTGTCACCATTGGCATGGCCATGACGGAAAAGCAGGGCGGCTCCGACGTGCGTACCAATAGCACCCGCGCGTTTCCCATCGGCAGCGGAGGTCCGGGGCAGCCCTATGAATTGGTCGGGCACAAATACTTTGTGTCGGCGCCGATGTGCGACGCTTTTCTGGTGCTGGCGCAGGCGCCCGGTGGCCTCTCGTGTTTTCTGCTGCCGCGCTGGCGGCCGGATGGCACCAAGAACCCGATGCAGGTGTTGCGGCTCAAAAAAAAGATGGGCAATGCGTCCAACGCCTCCAGCGAAACCGAACTGCGTGGTGCACTGGCCTGGATGGTGGGTGAAGAGGGGCGCGGTGTGCGCACCATCATCGAGATGGTCAGCATGACACGCTTCGACTGCATGATCGGTTCCAGCGCTGGCATGCGCATGGCAGCATCGCAGGCGCTGCACCATTGCGCCCAGCGCTCGGCTTTTGGCAATGTGCTCAACCAGCAACCGCTGATGCAGAACGTATTGGCCGATCTGGCCCTGGAGAGCGAGGCCGCGCTGACGCTGACCATGCGCATGGCCCGAGCCATGGACAACCGTTCCGATGCACATGAAGACTTGCTGGTGCGCCTGGTGACGGCAGTTGGCAAGTACTGGATCTGCAAGCGCACACCCAACCACGCGTACGAAGCGATGGAGTGCATTGGCGGCAGCGGTGTGATGGAGGACAGCATGTTCCCCCGCTTGTTCCGCGAGTCACCCGTCAACGCCATCTGGGAAGGCAGTGGCAATGTGCAGTGCCTGGATGTGCTGCGCGCCCTGTCCAAAACCCCGGCCGTGCTGGAAGCCTTCTTTGTCGAAGTGGGCAAAGCACGCGGCGCCAATGCCGTGCTGGACCGCTATGTGGCCAACCTCGCCAGTGATTTCAAGGACCTGAAAGACTTCGAATACCGCGCCCGCGATGTCGTGGACCGTATGGCGATGGCCATTCAGGCCTCTTTGCTGGTGCGCCATGCGCCTGCGTTCATCAGCGACGCGTTCTGCCATTCGCGCCTGGAGCAGGTCGGGCACCACAACTACGGCACCTTGCCGCGGGGTGTGGATGTGGCCGCCATCATTGCGCGCGCCACGCCCAAAGCGGCTTAGGGCAGGGCAGGGGGTGCGTGGCCCAAAACTAAGCGCCACAATCACCCCATGCACAAACATTTTTCGGAAACCAACGGCCACCAGCGACTGGTGTACGGAGCGTGCGTGGGTGGTCTGGTGGCGGTGCTGCCGCTGCCGGTGGCCTCGTCCACACAAGGCTTGCTGGCGTGGTCCGCTGGCGCGCTGACCTACCTGTTGCTGTCGTGGTGGCTGGCGACAGAGTTTGACGCACGGCGCACCCGCGAGCGCGCCCAGGCGCAGGACCAGCCGGGTCTGATGCTGTTTGTGCTGTTGTTGCTGTCCGTCTTTGCCAGCATTGCCGCCATTGCACTCATGCTGCAGCACGTCAGGGATTTCTCTGCGGAACAGCGTCTGGGGCACCTGGCACTGTCACTGATGGCGCTGGCTTCGTCCTGGCTACTGATGCAGACCATTTTTGCCTTCCGGTATGCGCGCTTGTACTACCAGCAGGAAAAACTGGGCCACCCCCTGGGGGCCGGACTGGAGTTTCCGGGCAAGCAGCCGCCGGACTATTTTGATTTTCTGTATTACGCCCACGTGGTAGGCATGACGTCACAGGTGTCCGATGTGGTGGTGACGTCGCGGCCCATGCGTCGCCTCACGCTGCTGCACAGCGTGACGGCGTTTGCGTTCAACATGCTGGTGCTGGCCCTGAGCATCAACGTGATGGCCGGCACCATCCAGTTCGCCTAACCGCGTCCGAAGCGCAGCAGCCCGGCAGAGAGCGAAGTGCCGAGCAGGATGATGAACCCGCAGCCGATCATCCAGGGTGTCACCACCTCGCCCAGCAGGACCACACCGTAGAGCACGGCAAACACCGGTACGGCAAAGGTGACCGTCAGCGCGCGTGCTGGCCCGGCACGCTCGATCAACCGGAAATACAGCACGTAGGCAATGCCGGTGCAGACGACT
>CAUJJV010000170.1 GCA_963205375.1 Pseudomonadota bacterium | reverse complement strand
ACCAGAGCATTGTGCGAGCGGTGCATACCGCGCTTGGAAGGTGACTTTTTGTTCTGTTGGACGGCCATTTTCGGCTCCTGGGCAAAGGTGCTGCGCAGGTGGCAACACGGATGGGTTAGTAAAAATCGCGATCAATGGTGCACGCGAAGCCTTTGATTATAGCCCAAAGTAGCAGGACTAGCCAAGCCCCTTGTCCTTAAGCGCTTGCAAGGCTGAAAACGGGTTGGGTTTCTCTGTCTCCTCCGCCACGAAATTCGGGTCTGCCGCCTGCAGCTTGACGGGTTTGGGGCACACCGCATGCTTGGGCACGGGCGGCATGGACATCAGCAACTCATCTTCCGCGAGCTCCAGCAGATTGAAGGATTTGGAGAGAACCAGTACATCCTCCTCCGACTCCTCATCCTCGATTTCTGCCAACTCCTCGGTGGCCACGAACCGGAAATCCCGCTCAAAAGCGACCTCCACATCGACCGGGCCCATGCAGCGCTGGCAAATCAGGGACAGCGTCGCCTGGGCGGAAAGGTGCAACCAGGGCTCCTCCTGCCCTGCCGCGTCCTGCCGCAGGAACCCCTGGACCGAATAGCTCACCAGGGTTTCACCACCCAGGCCATGGGTTTCTTCCATCAGGCGCTCGAACCGCGCCAGACGTTCTTCGCCCGTATGGCTGTCACCGGCGCTGGCAAACCCGGCCACATTGAGACTTCTCGCTGCAAATTCATGTTTCATGTGTGCAGTGTAAGAGAATCACCCCCATCACTGAGAGGGCCCCCAGCCCCCAGATATTGGGCACCACCTCCGCCTACCGGCGCGAGCTGCTGGAGCGCCTACGCATCCCCTTCACCGTTGAATCACCCCATGTGGACGAAACACCCCTGCCCGGCGAAGCACCCGCAGCGCTGGCAATGCGTCTGGCGCTGGCCAAGGCACGCGCCGTGGCAGAACGCTTTCCTGACAGCGTGGTTATCGGCTCCGATCAGGTGGCGGACCTCGACGGGCATCCTCTGGGCAAACCCGGCAACCACGTACGCGCCGTCGAACAGTTGCAACGCATGCGCGGCAAAACGGTGATCTTCCAGACCGCCGTCGCGGTGGTGTGCGCACAAAGCGGTTTTGCACAAGAGTCGCTGGCTCCCGTCAAAGTGAAGTTCCGCGACCTGACCGATGCCGAGATTGAGGCCTATCTGCTCGCAGAAAAGCCTTACGACTGTGCCGGCAGCGCCAAGAGCGAAGGCCTGGGCATCGCCCTGCTCGACAGCATCGAAAACGACGACCCGACAGCGCTGGTCGGTCTGCCGCTGATCCGCACCAGTCGCATGCTGCGCGAAGCTGGCATTGCCTTGCTACACACCGGGTCCCAAACCACACTATGAACCAGCCCCTGCGCCCCGCGGCCTCCAACGCTACCAACGCGACGTTGGGTAAGCTGTATCTGGTACCTGCACCGCTGGACTTTGGCTGTGACAGCCAGACCGCGCTGGACCGCGCCCTTCCCGCTGGCACCATGCAGACCGCAGCCGACTTGCAGCACTGGGTGTGCGAAAACGCCAAGTCCGCCCGCGCCTACCTCAAGCGCATTGGCGAAGTCTTCCCCTTATGCGTGCCCCTGCAATCCATGGAAATTACCGAGCTGCCGCGCGAAGTGCACAAGAAAGGTGACCACCAGGCAGGCTTTGACGCCACCCCGCTATTGCAGGCCGCACGCCAGGGGCACAACGTAGGCCTGCTCAGCGAAGCGGGCATGCCCGCCGTGGCAGACCCCGGCTCCTCGGTGGTGCGCGCCGCCCATGCCATGGGCCTGGAAGTGGTGCCACTGGTGGGACCGGTATCGCTATTGCTGGCATTGGCTGCCAGCGGACTCAACGGCCAGAATTTCGCATTTGTCGGCTATTTGCCGGTGGAGGCCACCGAACGCACGCAGCGGATCCGGGAGTTGGAGGCGCTGTCCCTCAAAACCGGGCAGACCCAGCTGTTTATCGAGACACCTTATCGCAACCCGGCGCTGCTGCAGGCGCTGCTTCACGCACTGCAACCCCAGACCCGCCTGTCCATCAGCACCGGGCTGACGCTGGACACCGCCCACACGCGTAGCGCCGTGGTGAAGGACTGGCGCAGCCAGGCAACCGGGCCCGACAAGCACACACCAGCGGTGTTTTGTATAGGCCGCTAGAAATAACCGCAGGGCTGACTGACCTACTGCTCAGCGCAAGGCGGTCGACGTGCGCATGGCACGCACCGACCCCTCACCGATGGCCGCACCGAAGCGCTTGACCAGTCGTTCCGCCACGTTGTCGCGGCGGGTGTAGTCCACCAGCTCTTCGGCCTTGACCACTTCACGGGCCACGAAGTCCAGATTGCCTAACTGGTCCGCCAGGCCCATCTCGATGGCCTGCTGGCCGGTCCAGAACAGGCCGCTGAAGGTCTCCGGTGTTTCCTTCAGGCGCTTGCCACGCCCTGCTTTCACCACGCCGATGAACTGCTGGTGGATCTGGTCCAGCATATTCTGGGCAAAGGCACGCTGCTTCTCGGTCTGCGGGCTGAAGGGGTCCAAGAATCCCTTGTTCTCGCCCGCCGTCATCAGGCGGCGCTCCACACCCAGCTTGTCCATCAGGCCAGTAAACCCAAAGCCATCCATCAGCACGCCGATGCTGCCCACGATGCTGGCCTTGTCCACGAAGATCTTGTCGGCACCCGCAGCGATGTAATAGGCCGCTGAGGCGCAGGTCTCTTCCACCACCGCATACACCGGCTTGTTGTGCAGGGCCTTGAGGCGGTGGATTTCGTCATTGATGATGCCGGCCTGTACCGGGCTACCACCAGGGGAGTTGATCAGCAGCACCACGGCCTGCGCACCCTTGTCCTCAAACGCACCGCGCATGGCGGCCACGATCAGTTCCGCACTGGCCTCTGAGCCCGAAGCGATTTCACCCTTGATTTCCACCACCGCCGTGTGCGGCTTGGACACATCGGCCGAGGTCCCGCTGCGGTCCATGCCCAGCCAGACCAGCGCAGCCAGAAACACCAACCACGCCAGACGCACGCCGTTGCGCCAGCGCCGCGCCGCACGCTGCTCGTCGATGGCTGCCATGGCCAGCTTCTCCAGCGTGGAGCGCTCCCATCCCGGCGCACCGGCAGCATTGGCATTTGCTCCGCTATTGATAGCAGCTTGCGCACTATCCACGGGGGCTTGGGGCATATTTGAGTCGTTCATGTCAAAAATCTACAGGTTTCAGGTTATGTGCAGTATGCCAGTGCACCACGCCATCGGTTTCCGAGACGGCAATCTTGACCAGTCCACCGCGGCACGGACCGGAACGGCAGGCCCCGGTGGTCGGGCTGTACATGGCACCGTGGGTGGCACAAATCAGCCAGTGCCCGGTCAGGTCAAAGAACTGGTTGGGCTGGTAATCCATTTCCATCGGCACATGCGTGCAGCGGTTCAGATAGGCCTGCACCTGGTCTGCGTAGCGCACCGCAAAGGCGTAACAGGTCTGACCGCAATACACCACGTCAAAGGGCACAGCGGCACCGCTGTTGACGAGGTCCTGCGAGTTGCACAGTGCAATGGCCTGCGATGCGAATTCGGTCCCCACTTCGGGCTCCTTCAGGCGTGGTCCAGCAGCCAGGCGTGCAGCTCGGCCACGGAATGGGCAATAAAACGGGGCGACAGCGCATCGAATGCCGCTGGCTCGTGTGCGCCATAACTCACGCCTACGCTGGCGCAGCCGGCGTTGAGGGCCAGTTGCAGATCGTGGGTGGTATCGCCGATCATCAGCACGCGCTCGGGTGCCACGCCCAGTTCGGCCATCAGTTCGTGCAGCATGCGCGGATGCGGCTTGCCTGCTGTCTCATCGGCTGTGCGGGAGGCATGGAAGACGCCCTTGAGCTCCACGGCATGCAGCACTTCGTCCAGACCCTTGCGGCTCTTGCCCGTCGCCACGGCTAGCAAGTGCCCGCGCCCACGTAAATCGTCCAGCATGGGTAGAACGCCCTTGAACAGGCTGATGTCGTTCTGGTGCCGCATGTAGTGGTATTTGTACCGTTCACCGAGCTCCGGGTATTTGTCTTGTGGCACATCGGGAGCGGCATGGGCCAGCGCCTGCATCAGGCCCAGGCCAATCACGTAGGAGGCCTCATGGTCACTGGGTACTGTGCCACCCACATCACCTACCGCCAGCTGGATGCTGCGGGTGATGATGGCGGTGGAGTCAAACAGGGTGCCGTCCCAGTCGAAGGCAATCAGGTCGAACTGGCGTTTGCGCGGTTTGGGGGAAGTAGTCATGCAAAAAGAGTCGTATCTGGTTTTACTGGGGTGCCGGCGGTGTGGCTGGCATGGCCTGAAGCAGGAACTGCATCAATTCGGGCGGCAAATCGGCGCGCAACTCCAGCCGCTCACCGGTTGCGGGATGGTTGCACTGCAGGCGCCAGGCGTGCAGGAACATGCGCTTGAGTGCGCCGGGACCGGTGGCACGGGCCAGCGCCTTGTTGACCTCAAAGTCCCCATATTTATCGTCCCCGACGATGGGCATGCCCTCGGACGCCAGATGCACGCGGATCTGGTGCGTGCGCCCCGTCTTGATGGTGACTTCCAGCAGCGAGTAGCTGGGCGATGCCTCGCGCACCTTGACCAGCGTCAGCGACGGCATGCCATCCGGATCATCTTTGGACACCACCTTGACGCGGCGCTCGCCGTCTTCTCCCCCCTTGCCCGGCAACAGGTATTTGTGCAATGGCTTGTCCAGTACCTTCTTGTTGGCCGGCCAGGTGCCCAGCACCAGCGCCAGGTAGGTCTTGCCGGTTTCCCGTTCCCGGAACTGGTCCTGAAGATTTTTCAGGGCGCTGCGCTTCTTGGCAACCAGCAATATTCCGGAGGTTTCCCGGTCCAGCCGGTGCACCAGCTCCAGAAACTTGGCCTGCGGCCGTGCCATGCGCAATTGCTCGATCACGCCAAAACTCACCCCCGAGCCCCCATGTACCGCCACGCCGGCAGGCTTGTTGATGGCCAAGAAACTGTCATCTTCAAACAGGATGGGGAAGTCCTTTGCCGGCACATACGCACCCGCCTGCGCCGCCATGGACTGGCTTTTCTGCTCGGCCCGCTCGGACACCCGCACCGGCGGCAGGCGCACCACGTCACCGGCGTTCAGCCGGGTTTCTGCGCTGGCCCGGCCCTTGTTCACCCGCACCTCGCCGCTGCGGATGATGCGGTAGACGTGGGTCTTGGGCACGCCCTTGAGCTGGCGCATCAGGTAATTGTCCAGGCGCTGACCTGCCCCGTCTTCCTCGACGCTTAGGGTTTTCACTTGGGGACTCGGTGGAGCGGGATTGGCCCCTATAATGTGTTTCACTAGCGATGCGCTGTAAGTGGTTGATTTGTCTGGAGTTTAGTCCACACGCCATACACAGACGCGCTGGAAGGTCGATGCCGCCGGGTTGTAGCGCACGCCCATCACACGCCAAATG
>CAUJJV010000169.1 GCA_963205375.1 Pseudomonadota bacterium | reverse complement strand
TGCTGGGCAGCCACGCCCATGCCACCGACAAGCTGCCGGTAACCGCCAGCTTCAGCATCCTGGGCGATCTGGTGCGCGTAGTGGGTGGCGACCGCGTCGCGGTGACCACTCTCGTGGGCCCCAACGAAGACGCCCACGTGTTCGAAGCGAAGCCTGCCGATGCCAAGACCCTGCTGGCCTCCCGACTGGTGGTTACCAATGGCCTGAGCTTCGAGCCCTGGGCGGGCAAGCTCGTCAAGTCTTCCGGCTACAAGGGTGAAACAGTGGTGGCAGCCAAAGGCGTGAAGGCGCGCCACATGGACGAAGAAAAAAGCCATTCGGGCCATGACCATGAAGAAACCGACCCCCACGCCTGGCAGAACCCCAACAACGTGGTGGTCTATGTACGCAACATCGCCGCGGGTCTGAGCAAGGTGGATGCCGCAGGAGCCGCCAGCTACCAGGCCAATGCAGATACCTACGTCAAGGAATTGCAGACACTGAATTCGTGGACCAAGGCGCAGATTGCAACCATCCCGGCAGCCAAACGCGAGGTCATCACCTCGCACGACGCATTTGGGTATTTCTCCGCCCAGTACGGCGTGAAGTTTCTGGCACCGCAAGGCGTCAACACCGAGACCGAGCCGAGCGCCAAACAGGTGGCGCAGTTGATCCAACAAATCCAGCGTTAAAAGATCCGCGCGGTATTTGTGGAGAACATGAGCAACCCCAAACTCATCGCCCAGCTCAGCAAGGATGCCGGCGCCACGCTGGGCGCCAGCCTGTATGCCGACGCGCTGTCCGCGTCCGACCAGCCGGGTGCCACCTACCTGCAGATGATGCGCCACAACGTGACACAACTCGTGGCGGGCATGAAGAACAACTAGGTCCTGGTGCGCAGGCTGCTATTATATTTATAGCATTTTGCGCTTGTTCTGCGCGGGCTGGATGCCAATTTGTTACCCAACCACCAGACGAATTCCCGGCATCACCTGCTCGGACTCGGCGCGGCGCTCCAGCGCCAGGCGCATGTTCATCTGCGCCACTTCGGTGTGCTCCACAGCCAGTGCCTGGGCACGTGCCCCTTCGCCTCGCTGCAAGGCGTCAAACAGCATGTTGTGCTGGCGGTGGGCATAGAGCATCCAGTCCCGGTCCAGCGCGACGGCACCTTGCATCGGCAGCATGGCAGAGGCCGGCGCAAAGGGCAATTTGTCGTTCAGGGCCACTGCGCGCTGCAAGGCGCGGTTGCCACAGGCATCCAGAATCAGGGCATGGAACCGGTCATTCATGCTGGCATAGGCCGCGTAGCTCTCCAGCGTCAGCGGATTGGCGGCCAGTAGCCGGTCCCCCGCGTCCAGGCACGCCTGCAAATCCCCCTGGAGCTGGCGCGACACCCCATGTTCGGCCACCAGACGCGCCGCCATGCCTTCGAGGTGGCCGCGTACCGCAATGGCATCCGCCACCTCCCGCGGAGTGAACTGGCGCACCAGGTATTTGCCAGTGTCACTGGCCTCAACCAGCCCTTCCTGCTCCAGCGTCACCAGCGCGCTGCGCACCGGCGTGCGCGAGGCGCCCAGGCGCTCGGCCAATTGCTGCTCGGCCAGGCGCTGCCCGGGGGCGAAAGTGCCACGCAGAATCAGGTCACGCAACTGCATCAAAACGGTTTCTTGCAAGCTCATGGCGATAACTGTACACTGAATTTATTAAATGGGATACCGTTTTACCCATCAGGAGACTGCATGAAAGCCGAGCACAACGAACTCATCACCCGCGTAGGGCCTGGCACGCCCTGCGGTGACCTGCTGCGGCACTACTGGCAACCCGTGGCACTGGTGGACGAATTCAACCCGGCGCTGGACCCGGCCATGGCGGTACGTCCCGTGAAAGCGGTGCGTCTGCTGGGGCAGGATTTCGTACTGTTCAAAAATGCGGCAGGCCAGTTTGGCTTGCTCGACCGCGACTGCCCGCACCGTGGCGCGGACCTGGCCTTTGGCCGCAACGAAGGGGATGGCCTGCGCTGCCCTTTCCACGGCTGGAAATTCGACGTGACAGGCCAATGCACCGAGACCCCCGGAGAACCTGCGGGCAGCACCTTGTGCCAGCGCATCCAGCAGCGCAGCTATCCCATCGTCGAGAAAAGCGGTGTGCTGTTTGGCTGGTTCGGTCCACAGGGTATGCCGCCCCCACCGTTTCCGGCGTTCGACTGTTTCACCGCACCCGCCAGCCACACCTTTGCCTTCAAGGGCCTGTGGAACTGCAATTGGCTGCAGGCGTTTGAAGTGGGCATTGACCCGGCCCACGCCTCGTTCCTGCACCGCTTCTTTTTCGACGAATCACTGGAAGAAAGCTACGGCCGCCAGTTCCGCGGCGCCAGCCTGGGCGAGCTCGATGGCCAGCGCCTGCCCATGACCAAGGTGATGCGCGAATTCGACCAGCCGGACATCTCTTTCACAACCACACCCTACGGCCTGCAGCTCACTGCGCTGCGCGCCATCAATGACCAGCTCACGCACACCCGCGTGACGAATGCCATTTTTCCCAGCACCTTTGTGATCCCGCTGTCCGAAACCATGACGATCACGCAGATCCATGTGCCGGTGGACGACACCCACAACTACTGGTACGCCATCTTCACCAGCTTCGATGCACCGGTGGACCGCGACACCATGCGCAACCAGCGGCTGGAAGCCGTCACGCTGCCCGACTACATTCCCAAATCGGGGCGGCACAACCAATGGGGTTTCAACGCCGAGGAACAGCAGACGCGCACCTACCTCGGCATGGGCGAGAGCGACATCAATGTGCACGACCAGTGGGCCTGCGAAAGCATGGGTGCCATCCAGGACCGCACCCGCGAGCATCTGGGTACCACCGACAAAGTGATCATGGCCAACCGGCGCACGCTGCTCAAGGCGATTGAAACCGTGCAGGCGGGCGGCACGCCGCCCGGCGTGGCCGATGCCAGCGTAGCCAGACAGCGCATGGGCCCGGACACCGTGGATGGCTTGGCGCCAGCGGATGGTGTGGAGGCCTGGTGGCGCGCCGCCGTGCTGGCCAAACGCCGTGGCGCCCCCTGGGACGCGGCCCTGGAGCGGACCACTGCAACATACGCACCGCACGAGGAAGCATCTTGAAGCCATCGGATTCCGCAGACACCACGTTCGCCGAACGCTGCGGCCTGCACGACGCTGCGCGTGAAGCCGCAGCGCAGCGCACCGCGAGCCTGATCGAAGCCAGCGGACTGGAACTGGTGCGGTTTGGCTGGTGCGATATGCACGGCACGGTGCGGGGCAAGACCCTCACCGCCCGAGCCGCCATCCGGGCGCTGCGCGAAGGCGTTGGCATGGTGAGCACGCTGCTGCTCAAAGACACCTCTGACCGCACCGCGTACAAGGTGTTTGAGCCGGGCGGTGCGGCTGATCTGCCGGGTTTCGCGTTTGCCAGCAACCTGCTGCTACTGCCCGACCCTGCCAGTTTCAAGGTGCTGCCATGGGTGCAAGGCACAGGCTGGTTGCGCTGCCAGCCCTGGTTTCAGGACGCCACTCCGGTGCTGCTGGACACGCGGCGCGTACTGCAGCAGGCGCTGGCACGGCTGAACAATCACGGGCTGGGGATGGTGTGCGGGCTGGAGGTCGAGTTTCACATCTACCGCATCCGGGACGCCCAGCAACGCCCGGACCTCGACCCGGAGCTCTCGGCCTGGCCGGGGCTGCCGCCGGCGGTGGACCTGATCCATCCGGGCTACAACCTGCTCAGTGAGGGCTGGATGGACATGGCCGAGGAACCGCTGCGCATCGTGCAGCACACCGCACAGTCCTTGGGTTTGCCACTGCAATCGCTGGAGATCGAAATGGGACCCAGCCAGGTGGAAGCCGTGTTCGACGCCACCGACGCATTGACCGCTGCCGACAACATGGTGCTGTTTCGCTCCAGTGTGCGCCAGGCGCTGCGGCGGGCGGGCTACCACGCAACGTTCATGTGCCGGCCGCCCTTCCCGAACATCATGTCCAGTGGCTGGCACCTGCACCAGTCGCTGGTCCACACAGCCGATGGGCACAACGCGTTCATGCGCGATGCACCGGCACCCGGCACCCATGCCACCGATGCGCAACACACCCTCTCAGGCACCGGCACGGCCTGGCTGGCGGGGCTGCTGGCCCATGCCCGGGGCATGGCACCGCTGTGCACGCCCACGGTCAATGGCTTTGCCCGCTTTCGTCCCAACGCGCTGGCCCCGCAGGCAGTGCTCTGGGGGCGTGACAACCGCGGTGCCATGCTGCGGGTGATCGGTGCGGCGGGCGACACCGCCACGCGCATCGAAAACCGCATCGGGGAGCCAGCGGCCAACCCCTACCTGTACATTGCATCGCAAATCCACGCCGGTCTGGACGGACTGGTCCGTGGCCTGACTCCACCACCGGCCACGGAGTCCCCCTACGCAGCCGACGTGGTGCAACTCCCCACCAACCTGCCGGAGGCATTGGCGGCGCTGCAATCCAGCGCCGCGCTGGTGGAAGGATTGGGCGCCGACTTCGTGCGCTACTACAGCCACATCAAACACGCCGAAGCACAGCGCCACACGGCGGCGGAGGACAAGGCCGACTTCGAGCGACGCGAATATTTCAGCCGGATTTGAATGCATGATCACTATCAATTTAATAGCTAATAGCGCAGATTCCACGGGGGCTACAAGCCAAATAAGCACCCCTTCCGGCAAAAGCCTGATGCAGGCAGCCCAGCTGGCCGGCGTGGATGGCATTGCAGCCGACTGTGGCGGCAGCTTGACCTGCGCCACCTGCCACGTCATGGTGCGCGAGCCCTGGGCCAGTCAGTTGCCACCGGCCAGTGCAGACGAACTTGCCATGCTGGAGTTCACAGCGGTACCGCGCCAACCCAACAGCCGACTGGCCTGCCAGATCCAGCTGACCGATGCATTGAACGGGATGACGGTGGATTTACCCGCTTCGCAATACTGACCGTCAGGCTGGGCGCCCAAGCCTCTGGTTCTTTACTTTTTCAGAACCGACACGTCCGCATGTTCGGTGATGCCCATGCTGTGGAACAACGCGGCCACCAGCCGGGGCACGTGGACAAAGTGGATCTGCAGGCCATCGGTCTGGTGCGCTGCAAGCCAGTTGAGCACGCTGCCCGCAGCTGCAAAGTCGACCCGGACCAGGCGGCCGCAATGGATGGTCATGGGCTCGCCAGCCGGCAATTGTTCCAGCATGCGGTCCAGCACCTGGGTCGCGTCTTGGAGCAGGTAGCCCGTGAGCTCCAGCGTCTGGGATTGCCGCGCCTCCCCCAGAGCCGAAGCCTCGGTGATCGGCCCCGCCTCGGTCTGCACAAACGACGGCACATGGTGTGATTCGGTGTAAGTGCAATTGGCTTCCAGCCAGCTCGGCGGTGACACTTCGTAGGTCATGCAGTAATCGAGCGCAACGTTCTCATAGGCCTCATGGGCGCCCTGGATGCGCAACGCTTCCAGACGCAAATGCCACCAGACGGCGTCCACCGTGCGGTCTTCTGTGGGGGTAGCGGCCTGCAGTGCTGCATTGAGTACTTCGGCACCGCCAAAGGTCAATGCCAGCGGCTGCGCTGCCCACTGGGTGAACAAGGCCGACAATGCCCGCGCACCTTCCAGCGTGATGCCATGCAGAAGCTCCCAGTGCACATGCCGCTCGGCGCGGCCCGGCTGTGAAGCTACCAGGCGTGCCACATCACCAGCGTCCAGCGTTTCCGGACAGGACCAGCCCGCCACTGCGGACTCCAGCGGTGCAAGATCACTGTCCACAGAAGGGGTTGCACCTTCCAGCACATCGGGCACCGAAAACCACTCGGGCGCTGACCGCCCGAAACGCTCGGCGTAGTCGATCGCCAGGGCATCGAACTGTTCTGGCAAATCTGCCGCCCGGTACACATCGAGCAACGCGCAAGTGCAGTTTTCGGCCAGCGAGGCATCCGCCTTCGGGTCCTGAATCACGGCCAGCAGTGCAGCACCAGCAGCCGTGTAATCGCTCTCGGCAAAACGGATGGCCGCTTCCTGCAAGACAGGGTTTTCCAGATCCAGCAACACCGGCAGTCCGCGGCGCACGGCTGGCGAGCCTTTGCGTTCTTCGTCCTGCACCACAGGCGGCAGTTCCGATTCCAGCGTGGGCGGGGCCGTTGGCTGGGCGTCGTCGGGAACCACTGCGTCCACCGCAGCGGCCTGCAAAGGGGCTGATGCACTCAGCAATCCAGTGAAGTCCAGATCCATGTCCAGATCTTCATCGGTGGATGGCGGTGGCACATGGACCGGCGCTGCCTTGGGTTTTGACTGTGACACGCGCACCACCTGGTTCAGCGTGGGTACCTGCCTTCGGGCTGGGGCCGCCGCACCGGGTGGACGCGGTGCAGAGCGACGGTCGGCATGCTTGCCCTTGACCCATGACTCCGCCATGTGGGCCTCAATGTCATTGATTTTCTGCAGCGTACTGGCCCGTGCCTCGGACAGCACGTCCTCGTTCCGGAAGCTCGAACTGCTCTGGAATACCGAAGGTCGCCCGGCCGCAACACCGGCCATGCCTCCTTTGGAAGCACGCACCTTGCGAAGGTAGGCAAACTCTTTGCGCCGCACCATGTCGTCGCGCCGCTTGGCATCGATGCGGGCCTGCAGCTCCAGCCTGTCGAGTTCGCTGGCACGTGCGGGCTCGGAGTCAGGCGCGTCGTTCTTGTCAGCGCCTGGCGCGCGGATCAACCGGGCCATTTTGGCCAACATACCGGTGGGACTTGCTTTAGATGCCATGTATGAGTCTACCGCGTACCGGGGATGCCATAAACACTGGAAAAGCCTGCCATTCCCGGATCGCCTTTATGCCTTTTGCAGCCTGGCAAATGTCTTGCGAAATTTGGCCACCTTGGGTGCAGCCACCGCCTGACAGTACCCCTGCTGCGGGTTGCGTTCGAAAAAGTCCTGATGGTAATCTTCTGCAGGCCAGTAATTGCTGACCGGCACCAGTTCTGTGACGACAGACCGGTCATTCGCAGCGGCGACTTCTGCCAGCACTTCGCGTGCCACCAGTTCCTGCTCCGGAAGTGAAAAATAGATGCCGCTGCGGTACTGCGTCCCCACATCATTGCCCTGGCGGTTCGGGGTGGTGGGGTCGTGGATCAGGAAGAATATTTCCAGTATCTCGCGCGTCGATATCTGTGCCGGGTCGTATACCAGCTTGACCACTTCGTTGTGTCCGGTCAGGCCGGAACACACGTCTTCATAGCTGGGATCCACCGTCTGCCCGTTGCTGTACCCCGACTCCACATCCACCACGCCCTGCACCTGCACGAACACCGCCTCCGTGCACCAAAAACAACCTCCACCCAGGGTGATGGTTTGCAGGGATTGGGCAGGCAAAGACATGGGGTGACTCCGTTCAGTGACCCCAGGGAGACCGGGGCGTGCGCAGCATCTTACGCGCACTCCCCCGGCCCTACGGCGTCAACGGATACGTGGCAAGGCCTGCAGCTGCTCGGGGGTCGTGAAGTAGGCGGAAGTGGCCCCCATGCGCCCCCGCGCCAGCCCCAACTCATGGCGCGCTACGGTGCGCAGATGCACCTCATCCGGGCCGTCCATCAGGTGCATGGCACGTCCCCAGGTCCAGAAATAGGCCAGCGGCGTATCCGGCGACAACCCCATGGCCCCAAAGGCCTGCATGGCCCGTTCGACAACCCGTGTCTGCAGCCGAGCAGCCACGACCTTGATGGCCGCCACCTGAGAACGCAATTGCGCAGGCTCCAGCGCCCCCTGGTCCAATGCCCAGGCCACCTGCAGCACCAGCAACCGGGCCTGGTCGATCTCGATCCGTGATTCGGCCACCCAGTCCTGCACGTTGGAAAAATCGGACAAATACTTCCCGAAGGCATGGCGCTCCAGAATGCGCTCGGTGGCCAGTTCCAGCGCCAGTTCGCACTGGCCAATGGTCCGCATGCAATGGTGTACCCGACCCGGGCCCAGGCGCGCCTGGGCCATGGCAAACCCCTCACCCCACAAGCCCAGCAAGTGGTCCGCGGGCAGCCGTACATCCTTGAACACGATCTCGCAATGCCCTTCCGGGGCATGGTGGTGCACGACCGCAATGTTGCGCAGCACCTGCACACCCGGCGTATCCAGAGGCACCAGCACCATGCTGTGGTGGCTGTGCGGCGAGCCCCCCTCCTCGCCGTCGTTGCGGCACATGACGATCAGCAACCGGCACTGGGGGTGGGCCGCGCCAGTGATAAACCATTTGCGCCCATGCAACACCAGCTGGTCTCCATCCCGGCGCACCGTGGTTTGCAGGTTGGTGGGGTCACTGGACGCCACATCCGGCTCGGACATGGCAAACGCCGAACGGATCTCGCCGCCCAGCAGCGGCATGAGCCATTGTGTGTTCTGGGCGGGCGTGGCAAAGCGGTGCAGCAGCTCCATATTGCCGGTATCGGGAGCACTGCAGTTGAAGACTTCCGCAGCCCAGGGCAATCGCCCCATGGATTCAGCCAGCGGGGCGTAGTCGAGGTTGGACAGCCGTGTTCCAGGCTGGTCGTCCCGCAATGTCGGCAAGAAAAGGTTCCACAGCCCTTCTTCGCGCGCCAGCATCTTGAGGTCTTCCAGGAATGGCGGGGGGTAGACGCCCTCCTGCACCGAGCGATGCCAGGCTGCGTTGTAAGGCAGTACATAGCGCTGGAGAAAGGCATCCAGACGCTGGCGCAGATCCTGCGCCCGGGGGGAATGTGCGAAGTCCATGGTGCATTGTCCTGCCCAAAGGCTGCGTCAGAGGGAACACTGGGGACATGCACCGCTCCGTGCGCCACCGCCTTGACCACTTCCACGCAAACCTCTACACTAATAACCAATCAGTCAGTAATTTAATGACCTCCATCAAACTCTGTGACATCGCCGCCAATGTGCGTGCCAAGCGCGAACGCCGCAAGGAATCCCGCCCGGGTGAACTGCTGGCCGCCGCGCTGGAGCTGTTTGTGGAGAAAGGGTTTGCAGCCACCCGTGCCGAAGAAGTTGCCAAACGGGCCGGGGTGTCCAAAGGCACGCTGTTCCTGTACTTTTCCAGCAAGGAAGAGCTGTTCAAGGCGGTAGTGCGCGAAAACATCTCTGGGCGGTTTTCCGAATGGACGGCTGAGCTGGAAAACTACCAGGGTAGCAGTGCCGACCTTCTGCGCTACTGCCTGACGGTCTGGTGGGAGCGCGTGGGCTCCACCAAAGCCTCTGCCATTCCCAAGCTGATGATGAGCGAAGGCAGCAACTTCCCGGAACTTGCGGCTTTTTATGAGCTGGAAGTCATTCGACCTGGTGATGAGCTGGTTCGGCGCATCATCCAGCGCGGGGTGTCCCGCGGGGAGTTCCGGCCGATCGACATGAAGTACGCCGCTTACCTGGTTCTGGCGCCCATGCTGTTCCTGACCGTGGCGATGCATTCGTCAGGCCCATGGGCAGACCCCTCCGCCAACCTCGACCCGCAGGAATACATTGCCATGCAGGTGAATATCCTGCTGCACGGCCTGTGCGTCGATGCCCCACCTTCCCCTACCGACCCTACCAAGAACGAGACACCATGAAACGCTGGCTGAAATGGATTGTGATTGCAGTGGTTGTCGCCCTGCTGGCCCTCGGCGTGTTGCGCGCCCTGTCTGCACGCAAAGCCACCAAGGAGGCGCTGGAATCCCAGCAGGCCGCCCAAAAAGCCCAGCCCACCATCGCATTGACCGCGACAGACAGTGTGCAGGCCAAAACCATGGAGCTTTCACAGGGGCTGGCCATCTCCGGCTCCCTCAAGGCGGCTTCTTCCGCCTTCGTCAAAGCCCGCGTGGCAGGCGAGCTGCAAGGTCTGACCGTACGTGAAGGGGACTTCGTCAAGGTAGGCCAGGTCATCGCCCATGTGGATCCCACAGAATCCAGAGCGCGCGCGCGCCAGGCACAACAGCAGGCCGAAAGCGCCCGCGCCCAGGTCGATATTGCGAAGCGCAGTTTTGACAACAACCGGTCGCTGGTCGAGCAGGGGTTCATTTCCAAAACCGCGCTGGACTCCTCCATCGCCACACTGTCATCCGCAGAAGCCAACTACCGGGCAGCCCAGGCGGGCGCGGAAGTCGCTACCAAGGCGCTGGAAGACACCGTCCTGCGCGCACCGATCTCGGGGCAGATTGCACAACGCCTGGCACAAACCGGAGAGCGCGTGGCGATCGACGCCCGCATCGTTGAAATCGTGGACCTGAGCCGTCTGGAACTGGAAGCCAGTCTCAGTGCGGCCGACTCTCTCACCGTCAAGGTCGGGCAAACCGCAGAGCTCACGATTGAAGGCGCAGCCAAACCCGTTGCGGCCAAGGTGGTTCGCGTCAATCCGACCGCTGTGGCCGGCAGCCGCGCGGTGCTCGCCTACCTCGCATTGGAGAGCAACAGCGGTCTGCGCCAGGGCCTGTTTGCCCAAGGCACGCTGGCCACCGGCAATGCACGCGTGCTGGCACTGCCACTCAACGCAGTGCGGACCGACAAACCCCAACCCTACGTACAGCTGTTAACCAATGGCCAGGTCAGCCACACGACCGTGACTTTGGGTGTGCGGGGCGAGGCCGATGGACACACCATGGTCGAAGTGGCCGGCATCCCGGAAAACGCCGAAGTGCTCAGTGGCACCGTGGGGCCAATCCGCGAAGGAACACTGGTCAAACGCCAGGGTGCCAAGTAAATGTGGTTCACCCGCGTATCCCTCAAAAACCCGGTCTTCGCCACCATGGTCATGGTGGCGCTGGTGGTGCTGGGCCTGTTTTCCCTGCAGCGCCTGCAGGTGGACCAGTTCCCCAACATCGATTTTCCCGTCGTGGTGGTGATTGCCGACTACCCCGGCGCGTCCCCGGAGATTGTCGAAAGTGAAGTCTCCAAAAAGATCGAGGAAGGCGTCAATTCGATTGCAGGCATCAATGCACTGACATCGCGCAGCTACGAAGGCCAGAGCGTCGTGGTGATTGAGTTTGGCCTGCATATCGATGGCCGCAAGGCTGCCGATGATGTGCGCGAGAAAGTGGCTGCCGTCAAACCCAGCCTGCGCACCGAGGTCAAGGAGCCGCGCGTGCTGCGCTTCGATCCGGCGGCACGCGCCATCTGGTCGGTCGCGGTATTGCCGGACACCAAAGTGCAGGGTGCCAAGGTACCCAGTGCCGTGGAATTGACCAACTGGGCGGAGCAGACTTTCAAGCGGCGCCTGGAGAACGTGCGCGGTGTGGGCTCCGTCACGGTGGTGGGCGGCACCAAACGTGAAATCAACATCTACCTCAACCCCCAGTCACTGGAGGCGTTTGGCATCACCCCCGATCAGGTGGTTACGGCAGTACGCAATGAAAACCAGGACCTGCCGGTGGGCACCATCCGCTCCAGCGAGCAGGAGCGCGTGATCCAGATCGAGGCGCGCATGGAACGCCCGGAGGACTTTGGCCGCATCATCGTGGCGCGCAAGAATGGCGCCCCGGTGCGGGTGGATCAGGTGGCACGTGTCGTCGACGGCGCACAGGAGGTCGACAGCCTGGCGCTCTACAACGGCCAGCGTACCCTGCTGCTCAACGTCCAGAAATCGCAGGACGAAAACACCATTGCGGTCGTGGATGGCCTGATCAAAACGCTCGCCGAAGTACAGAAGCAGTTACCCCCGGGCGTCCGGCTGGAGCAGATTACCGACGGCTCACGGCAAATCCGGGTCTCGGTGGAGAACGTTCGCCGCACCCTGATTGAAGGTGCCGTGCTCACCGTGCTGATCGTGTTCCTGTTCCTCAACTCATGGCGCTCCACCGTCATCACCGGCTTGACGCTGCCCATTGCCCTGATCGGCACCTTCCTGTTCATGAACCTGTTCGGGTTCACCATCAACATGATCACGCTGATGGCACTCTCCCTGTGCGTGGGCTTGCTGATTGACGATGCCATCGTGGTGCGGGAAAACATCGTGCGGCACGTGCAGATGGGCAAAAACGCCTACGACGCTTCCATGGACGGCACCCAGGAAATTGGCCTGGCGGTGTTGGCCACCACGCTGTCGATCGTGGCGGTGTTCATGCCCATTGGATTCATGGGCGGCATCATCGGCAAGTTCTTCCATGAGTTTGGCATCACCATCGTGGCTGCGGTGATGATTTCCATGTTCGTGAGTTTCACGCTCGACCCCATGCTATCGAGCATCTGGCACGACCCCAGCATCGAAGCCCATGGGCACCGGCACGCGCCGGTCACCCTGTACGACAAAACGATTGGCCGGGTGACGGGCTGGTTTGACCAGGCCACCGACTGGCTGGCCGATGCCTACCAGAGCATCCTGCGCTGGGCTCTGGTACACAAGCTCAAGACCGTGGCGCTGGCCGTGGCCATCTTTGTGACAAGCATCTTCATGGTGCCGCTGCTCGGAACCGAGTTTGTTCCCAAGTCAGACTTCTCCGAGACTACGCTGAGCTTCTATACCCCGGTTGGTTCTTCGCTGGAGGTCACGGAGGCCAAGGCCCGCCAGGTCGAAGCCATCATCCGCGAGTTCCCCGAAGTGCGCTACACACTCTCGACCATCAACACGGGCAACGCCCAGGGCAAGATGTACGCCAGCATCTACATCCGCCTGGTGGACCGCAAATTGCGCAGCTTCAGTGTCGACCAGATGTCGGTCACCCTGCGCCAGCGACTGGCCCAGGTGCCTGGCATCACTGTCACCCACGTCGGTCTGCTGGATTCCGTGGGCGGCCAGAAGCAGGTCCTGTTCTCCATCCAGGGGCCGGACACCGCGGAGCTGGAGCGACTGACCCGCCTGGCCACCGACCGGGTGCGCACCATTCCTGGCCTGGTGGATCTGGACTCCACCGTCAAACCCAACAAACCCACACTCGATGTGCAGGTCCGGCGCGACGCCGCTTCGGACCTGGGATTGGGCGTGGCCCAGATTGGCAGCGCCCTGCGCACGCTTGTGGCCGGACAGACGGTAGGCAACTGGCGCGCACCCGATGACCAGACCTATGACGTCAATGTGCGGCTCGCACCGCAAGCCCGCAATACGCCCCAGGATCTGGACCAGCTGCCATTTGCCCTAGGCACCAATGCCGACGGCAGCCAGCGCATTGTGCGGCTCAACCAGATTGCCACGGTGAAGGAAAGTACCGGCCCCAACCAGATCAACCGGCGCGACCTGACCCGTGAGGTGGCGATCAGCGCCAACGTGTCGGGCCGCTCAGCCGGCGAGGTCTCTGCCGACATCACCAAGATCATGAACGACATTGCCATGCCGCCTGGCTACAGCTACAAATTCAGTGGCTCCACCAAGGACATGGCGGAGGCCTTTGGCTACGCCATCTCGGCGCTGGTGCTGGCCATCGTGTTCATCTACATGATTCTGGCCAGCCAGTTCAAGAGTTTCCTGCAACCGCTGGCCTTGATGACGGCCCTGCCCCTGACCCTGATTGGTGTGGTGCTGGCGCTGATGATGTTCCACTCCACCCTGTCGATGTTCTCCGTCATTGGGGTCGTCATGCTGATGGGCCTGGTGACCAAGAATGCGATCCTGCTGGTGGACTTTGCCATCCGCGCACGGGAAGACGGCATGGAGCGAGCCGAGGCCCTGCTGATGGCGGCCAAAGTGCGGCTACGCCCCATCCTGATGACCACGCTGGCCATGATCTTTGGCATGGTGCCCCTGGCCTTTGCGCTGACCGAAGGTTCCGAAATGCGGGCACCCATGGGCCAGGCTGTCATTGGCGGCGTGATTACCTCGTCCCTGCTGACACTGGTGGTCGTACCGGTGGTGTACTGCTATATGGACGACCTGGCCAACTGGTTCAAAAACCGCTTGGGTGCAGGGTCAAAAACCTCTGCCCGGTAAAATTGGCTAGAATCGCTTAACATACCCCATGGAGTATATGAAATGAATATTGAACAAGCCCGCTTCAACATGGTCGAGCAGCAAATCCGCCCATGGAATGTGCTGGACACTTCGGTGCTGGAACTGCTCTCGGTCGTCAAGCGCGAAGCCTTTGTGCCCGCAGCGTTCCAGGCCCTGGCATTTGCCGACATAGAAATTCCTCTGGGACATGGCCAATGCATGCTCGCACCCCGCCTGGAAGCGCGCATGCTGCAGGACCTGGCCATCCAGCCGCAGGAGACGGTGCTGGAGATCGGTGCCGGTTCCGGCTATATGGCGGCCCTGATGGCCCAGCGCGCACACCGCGTGGTATCGCTCGAACTCGTCCCTGAACTGGCCAGCATGGCCCGCACCAACCTGCGCAACGCCGGCATCCAGAACGCCGAAGTACGCCAGGGCGACGGCGCCGCCCCCAGTCCTGCCGAAGGCCAGTACGACGTCATCGTCCTGAGCGGCTCGGTGACCGAAGTCCCCCAGTCCCTGCTGGACCTGCTCAAAGTCGGCGGACGCCTCGCAGGGATCGTCGGTGACGAGCCCGTGATGCGCGCCACCTTTGTGACCCGTGTCAGCGCCACCGAATTCACCACCCGCAAGCCCTGGGACTGCAACGCACCACGCCTGCAGAACTTTCCCGAACCCTCACGGTTCCAGTTCTGAGCGTATCCACCTGAAGCCACTCCATGATTGACCAAGTCCGCCCCCAAGACCTAGCCGCCTGGCTCGACCACGTGCGCCAGTTTGGCTCCCCCGTCGTGCTGGACGTTCGCGAGCCCCACGAGCTGCAGATGGCCAGCATCCAGGCGGACGGTTTTACGCTGCTGACGATTCCCATGGGGGTCATTCCGCCAAGGCTGAACGAGCTGGACCCGCAGCAACCTATTGCCTGCCTGTGCCACCACGGCGGACGCAGCATGCAGGTTGCCTCGTTTCTCAAGGGACGCGGGTTTGCCCACGTCGCCAACATCGCGGGCGGCATCAACGCCTGGTCCGCGGAAGTCGACCCCACGGTTCCCCGGTACTGATTACCCAAGAAAGACTGCCATGACACGTCAAAGCCTTCCCTTCACGCTCCGTCTGCTGCCCCTGCTCATCCTGGCGGCCTCCGGGGTGGCCACCTCCGCGCAGGCCCAGAGCCTGGTGGACCTGTACACCGCGGCGCGCGGCTATGACGCAACCTACCAGTCCGCCAAGTCGCAATTCGATGCCACGATGGCAAAGTCGGAGCAGGCGAAGGCAGCCATCCTGCCCACAGTGGGCCTGTCTGCCGCTGTTAGCCAGACCAACCAGGATGTGCAGCAGCCGGCAGCGCGAAACTACACCTACAACGCACAATCCGCCACCATTGCCGCGTCCCAGCCTCTGTATCGTCCCGGCAACTGGGCCAGCTACGACCAGGGCAAAAAGCAGGTTGCACTGGCACAGGCCCAACTGGCCCAGGCGGAGCAGGACCTGATTGTTCGCGTCAGCCAGGCCTATTTCGACGTGCTGGCAGCCACCGACAACCTGGCCTTCGTCAAGAGCCAGAAGGCTGCCGTTGGCGAGCAGCTGGCATCTGCCAAGCGCAACTTCGAAGTGGGCACATCGACCATCACCGACTCACGCGAAGC
>CAUJJV010000168.1 GCA_963205375.1 Pseudomonadota bacterium | reverse complement strand
GAGCTGGCCGAAAAAATGCGCCTGCATGTGAACCGCGGCATCGTGGTGACCGACACCATGCAGACCGTGACCGATGCGCGCATCTACTCGGTGGGCGAATGCGCGGCCCACCGCGGCATTGCCTACGGCCTGGTGGCGCCGCTGTTCGAGCAAGGCAAGGTGGCAGCCAACCACCTGGCGCTGTTCGGCATGGGCCGCTACACCGGATCGCTGACTGCCACCAAGCTCAAGGTCACGGGCATCGACCTGTTCTCCGCCGGCGACTTTGCAGGCGGCGAAGGTACCGAAGAAGTGGTCATGAGCGACCCCTATGCCGGTGTCTACAAAAAGCTGGTGATCAAGGACGACAAACTGGTGGGCGCCTGTCTGTACGGCGACACGGTGGACGGCAGCTGGTACTTCAAGCTGCTGCGCGAGGGCCGCCGCGTGCACGACATCCGCGAAAAGCTGATGTTTGGCGAATCCAACATCGGCGAAGGCGGACACGAAGGCCACAACAAGGCCGCGGCGATGGCGGATGCCGACGAGGTGTGCGGCTGCAACGGCGTGACCAAGGGCACCATCTGCAAGACCATCAAGGAGAAAGGCCTGTTCACGCTGGACGAAGTGCGCAAGCACACCAAGGCCAGCGCATCGTGCGGCTCGTGCACCGGCCTGGTGGAGCAGCTGCTGATGTTCACCGCCGGCGGCGACTACTCCGCCACCCCGAAGATGAAGCCCATGTGCGGCTGCACCGACCACGGCCACCAGGCGGTGCGTGATGCCATCCGCAGCAGCAAACTGCTGACGATTGCCGATGTCTTCAAGTTCATGGAATGGAAGAAGCCCAATGGCTGCTCCAGCTGCCGCCCGGCCGTCAACTACTACCTGATCTCCACCTGGCCCAAAGACGCCAAAGACGATCCGCAAAGCCGCTACATCAACGAGCGCAGCCACGCCAACATCCAGAAGGACGGCACCTACTCGGTCATCCCGCGCATGTGGGGCGGCGAGACCACGGCCGATGAGCTGCGCCGCATTGCGGACGCGGTGGACAAGTACCAAATTCCCACCGTGAAGGTGACCGGCGGCCAGCGTATCGACCTGCTGGGCGTGAAGAAGGAAGACCTGGTGAACGTCTGGAAAGACATCGGCATGCCCAGCGGCCACGCCTACGCCAAGGCGCTGCGCACGGTGAAAACCTGCGTCGGCAGCGAATGGTGCCGCATGGGCACGCAGGACAGTACCCAGATGGGCAAGGACCTGGAGCGCGCCCACTGGCGCATGTATGCACCGCACAAGGTCAAGTACGCCGTCTCCGGCTGCCCGCGCAACTGCGCGGAAGCCGGCATCAAGGACGTGGGCATCATCGGCGTGGACAGCGGCTGGGAAATGCACATCGCCGGCAACGGCGGCATCAAGACCGAGGTGGCGCACTTCTTTGCCAAGCTCAAAACCGCCGAGGAAGTGCTGGAGTACACCGGCGCCTTCATGCAGCTCTACCGCCAGGAAGGCTGGTACCTGGAACGCACGGTGCACTACGTGAACCGCGTGGGTCTGGAGTATGTGAAGAAGCGCATTCTGGAAGACGCTGCCGGCCGCAAGGCCCTGAACGAAGCGCTGATCTTCGCGCTGGATGGCGAGCCCGATCCCTGGTTTGAATTCGACAAGGCGGCAGTGGATACGCGCCAGTTCGAAGCCATCACTGCATAACAAATAGCCCTGTAGCCCCCGAATGATAAGCACATACAGCTATGAAAGGTATAGCACCATGACCGAATGGAAGAAGATTTGTCTCGTCACCGACATCCCCGTACTGGGTTCGCGCCGCGTGACCCGCGCGCAGGGACTGGACGTGGCGGTGTTCCGCAACGACAAGGATGAAGTGTTTGCGCTGCTGGACCGCTGCCCGCACAAGGGCGGCCCTTTGAGCCAGGGCATTGTGTTTGGCACCCATGTGGCCTGCCCGCTGCACAACTGGCAAATCGGTCTGTGCGACGGACAGGCCAGCGCGCCCGATGAAGGCTGCACGCCCAAGTTCAGCCTCAAGCTCGAAGAGGGCATGGTCTATCTCAAAACCGCAGAACTGGAAAACCACGCCACCGATCTGGTGCGCCCCATCGCCGGCCCCGCCCGCCGCACTGCCACCGCATGACAGAAACGCGCTCCACCTGCCCCTACTGCGGCGTGGGCTGCGGCGTCATCATTACCTCGGACGGCGCGCAGATCACCGATGTGCGCGGCGACCCGGACCACCCGGCCAACTTCGGGCGTCTGTGCACCAAGGGCAGCACCCTGCACCTGACGGCCAGCAGCGCGGTCACGCAGCAAACCCGCCTGCTGCAACCGCTACGGCGCATGGAGCGCGGCGGTGTGCCCCAGGCCGTATCCTGGGAACAGGCGCTGGACGCTACCGCCCAGTCCCTGCAGCGCATCGTGCAGGCGCACGGCCCGGATGCCGTGGGCCTGTATGTCTCGGGCCAGTTGCTTACCGAAGACTATTACGCCTTCAACAAGCTCGCCAAGGGCCTGCTGGGCACCAACAACATCGACACCAATTCGCGCCTGTGCATGAGCAGCGCCGTGGCGGGCTACAAGCAGACGCTGGGCGCCGACGCGCCCCCGGCCTGCTACGACGACGTGAACCATGCGCAGTGCATTTTCATCGTCGGCTCGAACACCGCGTTCGCCCACCCCATCCTGTTTCGCCGGATTGAAGACGCCAAAAAGGCCAACCCCGCACTCAAGATCGTCTACTGCGATCCGCGCCGCACCGATACGGCCGGCATTGCCGACCTGTTCCTGCCGATCCAGCCGGGCACCGATGTCATGCTGTTCAACGGCATGCTGCACACCCTGCTGTGGGAAGGCTGGACAGACACCCGCTTTATTGCCGAACACACCAGCGGCTTTGACGAGCTCAAGGCGACCGTGCGCGACTGCACACCCGACGTGGTGGCACAGACCTGCGGCATCAGCAAGGCGGACCTGTTCGCGGCCACGCGCCTGTTTGCCACGTCCAAAGCCACACTGAGCCTGTATTGCCAGGGCCTGAACCAGTCCAGCAGCGGCACCGCCAAAAACACCGCGCTGATCAACCTGCACCTGGCCACCGGCCAGATCGGCAAACCCGGCGCCGGCCCGTTCTCACTGACCGGCCAGCCCAACGCCATGGGCGGGCGCGAGGTGGGTGGCCTGGCCAACCTGCTGTCTGCCCACCGCGATCTGGCCAACCCCGCACACCGCGCCGAAGTGGCCGCGCTGTGGGGCATTCCTTCGGTGCCCGAGAAGCCGGGCAAGACCGCCGTGGAAATGTTCCAGGCCGCCGCCGATGGCGAGATCAAGGCGCTGTGGATTGCGTGCACCAACCCGGCGCAGAGCATGCCCGACCAGTCCACAGTGCGCCGTGCACTGGAACGCGCCGAACTGGTCATCGTGCAGGAAGCCTTTGCCACCACCGCCACCTGCGCCTTTGCCGACCTGCTGCTACCCGCCACCACCTGGGGCGAGAAAGAGGGCACGGTCACCAACAGCGAGCGGCGCATCAGCCGGGTGCGGGCAGCGGTCCCGGGCGCTGGCGCGTCGCGGCACGACTGGCAGATCGTGGTGGATGTGGCGCGGCGGATCGAAGCACTGCAAGGCCGCAGCACCACGCTGTTCCCCTACACAACACCTGAAGCCCTCTGGAACGAGCACCGCGAATCCACCCGCGGCCGCGACCTGGACATCACCGGCATGGGCTACGCCATGCTGGAGGCTGCGCCCCAGCAGTGGCCGCTGCCAGAAGGCCAGTCCGTCGGCAAGGCACGCCTGTACGAAGACGGCATCTTCCCCACCCACGACGGACGCGCCCGCTTCGTTGCCAAAGCCTACCAGCCGGTGGCGGAGCCGACCGAGCCCCGCTACCCGTTTTCGCTGACCACCGGACGCCTGCGCGACCAGTGGCACGGCATGAGCCGCACCGGCAACCTGGGCCGCCTGTTTGGCCATGTGGCCGAGCCCGCGCTGCAGATGCATCCGCAGGACATGGAGCGGCGCCTGCTCAAGGAAGGTGACCTGGTACACGTCACCAGCAAACGCGGCAGCATTCTGGTGCCGGTGCAAGCCAGCCCCGAGCTGGGGCTGAGCCAGGTGTTCATGGCGATGCACTGGGGCGAAGAATTCCTCAGTGGCCAGAGCAGTACCGGCCACCGGCTGGCCGGGGTGAATGCGCTGACCACGTCTGCCTATTGCCCGGACTCGAAACAACCCGAGTTCAAGCATGCCGCGGTGAAAGTCCTCAAGTCCGAGATGCCCTGGTCGCTGCTGGCGATGGCCTGGCTGCCTGCAGACAAAGCACTCTCGGCGCGCTCGGAACTGAACGCCCTGATGAAGCATTTTGCGTTTGCCAGCTGTGTGCCGTTCAGCCGCACCCAGGGCGGTGTGGAACGCACCGGCATTCTGTTTCGCGCCAGCCACCACGATCCGGCGGACCTAGCCGTGTTGAAGTCCATCGAAAAACTGCTGCAGCTCGACAACCCGCTGGCGCTCCATTACGCAGACCGCAAGCGCAGCCAGCATCGCGTTGCCGTGCTGCACCACGGCAAGACCTCCACCACGCTGGAAGGTTTCCTGATTGCAGGCGACACCAGCGCCCAGGCCTGGATCACTACGCTGCTGCAGGACGCCCTGCCCGCCAATCCCTACGGTGGTGCACTCTTGCTGGCAGGCGCCAAACCACCGGTGCCGGTGGTGTCACAAGGCAAGCCGGTGTGCCTGTGCTTCAACGTCACTGACAAAACCATCGACAAACAACTCGCCACTTGCACAGGCACCGAGAGCGAGCGACTTGGCACCCTGCAACGCGCACTGAAATGCGGCACCCAATGCGGCTCCTGTCTGCCACAGGTGCAGCGCATGGTGAAGGCCAGCATGTCGCCTGCACCGCAATCGGCATAAGCTCATAGCCCAAAGTCATCAGGCTTCACAGACAATCACGCCATGGGCATCGGCAAATACATCAAGGAAATCGGGCGTGGCAAGGATGGCGCGCGCGCGCTGACCCGCGAGCAGGCGGCCGATCTGTTCGGGCAGGTGCTGGATGGTGCTGTCACCGATCTGGAGGTCGGCGCGTTTTGCCTGGCCATGCGCATCAAGGGAGAAACCGCTGAAGAGATGGCCGGTTTTCTGGACGCCACCCACCAGCGTCTGCAGCACATTCCCGCCAGCGACAAGCCGGTGGTGGTCATCCCGACCTACAACGGCGCGCGCAAGCTGCCGGTGCTCACCCCGCTGCTGGCCCTGCTGCTGGCACGCGAAGGTCTGCCGGTGCTGGTGCATGGTACGGCCACCGAATCGAACCGGGTTTTGACATCAGAAGTGCTGCTAGCCCTTGGTATACCTGCGCAGACAGCTATCAATTCCATAGCACCTGGAACGCTGGCGTTTGTGCCTACCGGCCTGCTGAACGTCGGCCTGCAGCGCCTGCTGGACGTACGCCGCGTGGTGGGCTTGCGCAATCCCGCCCACAGCCTGGTCAAGCTGATGAACCCGTGCGCGGGCAAGAGCCTGCTGGTCACCAGCTACACCCACCCGGAATACGCCGTCTCCATGGCCGAGACTCTGGCGCTGATGCAGTCCAACGCCCTGTTGCTGCGGGGCACCGAAGGCGAGTCCGTGGCCGACGCGCGGCGCACGCCCAAGATGCAGGGCTTTGTGCACGGCCAGTCCATCGCCTTGCAGGAACACCAGGGCGGGTCGCTGGCTACCCTGCCCGAGTTGCCGCAGTCGATTGACGCCACCAGCACGGCCAACTACATCCGCCAAGTGCTCGATGGCAAGCAGCCGGTGCCCACACCGATTGCCCAGCAAGTGGCCCATATCTTGCATATGGTTGCATCACTATGACAATCCATCGCACCCCTGCTTTTTCCACCGGTCAGGTGACCCTCGTTGGCGCCGGACCGGGCGACCCCGAGTTGCTGACTCTGAAGGCACTCAAGGCCATCCAGGCGGCCACCGTGCTGCTGGTCGATGACCTGGTCAGTGACGCCATCGTGGCCATGGCCGCTCCAGGCGCACGCGTGGTGTATGTGGGCAAGCGCGGGGGTTGCAAGTCCACGCCGCAATCCTTCATCGAAAAGCTCATGATCACCGCCGTGCAGGAAGGCGAAAACGTGGTGCGCCTCAAGGGTGGCGACCCGTTCCTCTTCGGCCGCGGTGGCGAGGAAGTGGAGCACCTGCAGGAAGCCGGCATCCGCGTGCAGGTGGTCAACGGCATCACCGCCGGTCTGGCCGCCGTTACCTCCCTGGGCGTGCCGCTCACGCACCGCGAACATGCGCACGGCGTGGTGTTTGTCACTGGCCATGCCAAACCTGGCGACACCGGCACCGACTGGCGCGCGCTGGCCGCTACCGCCCACCAGGCCCGGCTCACGCTGGTGATCTACATGGGCGTCAGTGGTGCGGGCCACATCCAGGACGAACTGTTGTTCGGTCTGCCCGGCGATACACCCGTGGCCATCATCCAGAACGCCAGCCTGCCGCACCAGCGCCAGGCGACCTGCTCGCTGGGAGAGCTGCAGGCCACCATCGCCCGCGAAGGTCTGGCCAGCCCCAGCGTCATCGTGGTTGGCGATGTGATCCGGGGCGTAGCCGCTGCTTCTGTACCCGAGCTGCAAGTTCGCACTGCCTGACGCTGTCTTTCTCCGGCGGGGTCGCAGCGCGGTCCTCTACACTGCGCTCCATGCATAGTTTTGACGTAGTGATCGTGGGCGCCGGGGCGGCCGGCCTGTTTTGTGCAGGCGTGGCGGGGCAACTGGGCCTCAAGGTGCTGGTGGTGGACCACAGCGAAAAGGTGGCCGAAAAAATCCGCATCTCGGGCGGAGGCCGCTGCAATTTCACCAACACCGACGTGACCGCTGCCAACTTTCTCAGCGACAACCCGCGCTTTGCCAAATCTGCGCTCTCGCGCTACACGCCGCGCGACTTTCTTGCGCTGGTACAAAAGCACCAGATCCCGTTCCACGAAAAGCACAAGGGACAGCTGTTTTGCGACCGCTCGGCCGAAGATATCATTGCCATGCTGCTGGCCGAATGCGCCGCGGGTGGCGTGGAACGCTGGCAGCCCTGCGCTGTCAAAAATATACGGTTTTTCACCTCCAGCCCCCATGGAATATGCGCAAGCAGCTATGAAATGGATAGTGATCGCGGCACCATCCATTGCGGGGCGGTGGTCATGGCCACCGGCGGCCTGTCGATCCCCAAGATTGGCGCTACCGATTTCGGCTACCGCGTGGCCCAACAGTTTGATTTGCCACTGGTCACCCCGCGCCCGGCCCTGGTACCGCTGACATTTGACGAAACCGCCTGGGCCCCGTTCGCCCAGCTTTCGGGCCTGTCGTTGCCAGTGGAGATTGCCACTGGCAGCAAAAAAACCAGCATGGCGTTTCGTGAGGACCTGCTGTTCACCCACCGGGGCCTGAGTGGCCCGGGCGTGCTGCAGATTTCGAGCTACTGGCAGGAAGGCACGCCCATTCGCCTGAATCTGGCGCCCGACACCCCGATGGCGCAGCACCTGAGCGAGGCCAAGGCAACGTCACGCAGGCTCATTGCCAATGAGCTCGCTGCGCTGGTCCCCGCACGGCTGGCCGACACCTGGGTGGCCCAGGACGCGGCGCTGGGCCACAACTGGCACCGCCCCATCAACGAGGCGTCTGACAAGGCCCTGACCGCCCTGGCCGAGCGCCTGTCGCGCTGGGAACTCACCCCTACCGGCACCGAAGGCTACAAAAAAGCCGAAGTGACCGCAGGCGGCGTGGACACCAAGGTGCTTTCCAGCCAGACCCTGGAGTCGAAGCAGCCAGGCCTGTTTTTCATTGGCGAGGTGGTGGATGTGACCGGCTGGCTGGGGGGCTACAACTTCCAGTGGGCCTGGTCCAGCGCATTTGCCTGTGCCCATGGGTTGGCAGCGCGGCTGAAACCGCTATAATTGCGGGCTAACTTGGCCAACCCTCATCAGCCAATACTAGTTATAGATGAGGAATACCGCTGAACATGGCGCTTGGGGCCCGATCTTCCCCCAGCACCCCCTGATCAGCACATTTTGGAATTCATTACGTAATGACAACGATCCGTGTAAAAGAAAACGAGCCCTTTGACGTCGCCCTGCGTCGCTTCAAGCGCACCATTGAAAAACTGGGCCTGCTGACAGACCTGCGCGCACGCGAGTTCTATGAGAAGCCCACTGCAGAGCGCAAGCGCAAGAAGGCAGCTGCCGTCAAGCGTAACTACAAGCGCATCCGCAGCATGCAATTGCCCAAGAAGATGTACTGATCCGGTACAGCCTCTCAAGGCCACAAAAGCTCGCTTGGGGACGCTCCGGCGGGCTTTTTTTCTTTGTACAGCCCCATTGACCACTATTCAGGAACCACCGCGATGTCACTCAAAGACCAGATCACCGAAGACATGAAGACCGCCATGCGCGCCAAGGACAGCGAGCGCCTGGGCACCATCCGCCTGCTGCTGGCGGCCTGCAAGCAGAAGGAAGTGGATGAGCGTGTGGTGCTGGACGACGCCGCAGTCGTGGCCCTGGTGGACAAGCTGATCAAGCAGCGCAAGGACTCGATTGAAGCGTTCCAGAAAGCCGAGCGGACCGATCTGGCAGACAAGGAAGCGGCCGAAATGAAAGTGCTGCAAGCCTACCTGCCCCAGCGCATGTCGGCAGACGAGGTTCTGGCAGAAGTCAAAGCCATCGTGGCCGAACTGGGCGCCTCCGGCCCCGGGGACATGGGCAAGGTCATGGGCGTGGTGAAGACCCGCCTGGCCGGCAAAGCGGAAATGGGCACCGTGTCTGCGGCGGTCAAAACGGCTTTGGCAGGCTAAAGAGATCAGAGGTTTCGCCGCCGGGCCGCCCCAAGACGAAATGCGGCCCCCTTGGGGGGCAGCGACCCGCGCAGCGGCGGAGCGTGGGGGCAACTAGCTACCGGCCACCTTCATGCGGTTGATCAGGATCGAGCCCACGGTCTTCGCACCGTAGTTGTAGGCATCCGCCCCCACCGCCTCAATGCCCTTGAGCATGGCCTTCATGTTGCCGGCGATGGTGATCTCCTGCACCGGAAAGGCAATGCGGCCCTTCTCCACCCAGAAGCCGCTGGCTCCGCGCGAGTAGTCACCGGTGACGTAATTGACGCCCTGCCCCATCAGCTCGGTCACAAACAGGCCAGTACCGAGCTTTTGCAGCATGGCATCGAGGTCATCGCCGGACTTCGTGAGACGCGAAGTGAACGTCAGGTTGTGCGATCCACCCGAGTTGCCGGTGGTGCGCATGCCGAGCTTGCGGGCCGAATAGCTGCTCAGGAAATAGCCCTGCACGCGCCCGGCATCCACCACCTTGCGGGCCTGCACACGCACGCCTTCGTCGTCGAACGGCGAACTGCCCTTGCCGCGCAGGACAAAAGGATCTTCAGCAATATCGATGTGTTTGGGAAACACCTGCTTGCCCAGCGAATCGAGCAGGTAGCTGCTCTTGCGGTAGAGCGCACCGCCACTGATGGCCTGCACAAACGCCCCCAGCAGCCCGGCTGCCAGAGGCGACTCGAACAGCACAGGGCATTCAATGGTGGCAATCTTGCGCGCGTGCAGGCGGCTCAGTGCACGTTCCGCCGCATAGCGGCCAATCGCCTGGGGCGAAGCCAGCTCGGCGGCATCCCGCATGGAGCTGTACCAGGCGTCGCGCTGCATGTCGTCGCCCCGTCCGGCGATGGGCGACACCGACATTGAGTGCCGCGAACTGGCATAGCCACCACGGAATCCACGGGTGTGGGCACTGAAAAAATGCGATTGCTGCGCCGACACGGCTGCGCCCTCGCTATTGGTAATGCGTTTGTCCACCGACAGGGCTGCGCCCTCGCACTCCAGTGCCAGACGCGCAGCCTCTTCGCTGGTGATGGCCCAGGGGTGGAACAGATCGAGCTTGCGCGCACGCTCAACCTCGGGCGCGATATCCTCGGCGTCGGGCAGGCTCGCAAACGGATCTTCGGCGGTGAAGCGGGCGATGTCGTACGCGGCGCGCACCGGTTGCGCAATCGCTGCGGGCGAAAAGTCCGACGTGCTGGCGTTGCCACGGCGATGGCCCAGGTACACCGTCACGCCCAGCGACTTGTCGCGGTTGCGCTCCACATTCTCCAGCTCGCCATTGCGCACCGACACGCTCAGGCC
>CAUJJV010000167.1 GCA_963205375.1 Pseudomonadota bacterium | reverse complement strand
TTGCAAGTCCGCTTCGATGCGCGCCAGCACTTGCGCCGCCTGGTCTGCGTCAAAGTCTTCGTGTTTGCGTTTCTTCACCCCGTATTGCTGCAACTGGTAATGCTGGTCACAGGCAATGCCATGGCGGGCCAGGCTGCTTTGAACGCACACGGACGGACACCCGTCCAGCCCGATGATGGGGCGCCCGGAGCGGGCGAGTTTCATCAGGTGCGGCACATCACCACCGACCCCCGCGATGCAGGACATTTCCGCCAGGCCCTTGCGGTCCAGTTGCAGGGCCACATGGTTGGCCAGCTGGGCCGCGCTGGAGCAGCCTGAGCAGGAGTACACCACCGGCAGCACGGACGCCTGTAGCGTCATGGACGTCCCTCTGCGTGCGACCCTGTACCTGCGCGGTGCTTGGCCATGATCCGCGCCAGCACTTGCGGTGGTGTCCATTGCTGCAGGTCGAATACCGGCAGCTCCAGTCCATCCAGCGTGTTCTTGACCACCAATCCGAGTTCGGTGTCACCTTCCATCGACAGGCGGCGGTTGAAGAACAGGGTGTCCGGGTCTTCCTGGCGCTGGGCCAGCCGCAAAAAGTCGTGGGCGCAGGCACTGATGGTGAGGTCGGTCGTGCCAGCGGAAGGCGTGGCCGAGAAACGGCTGCCGTCGCAGGTGAAGTCCAACGTCACGCGTGCATCGCTCACATGGATGCGCAATTTTTTCCCCCGCAGGATGGCGCGAACATCTTGCGGCAACAGCGGCACCAGCACCTGGTTGAGTGCTGTTACCAAGAGCAGCGAACCCGGGTAGGCCGGCAGACGGGACAGCAGGGCACCAATGGTGCCGGGCAGGGTGTAGGGGGTGGTGGATGCCATTGCGAGGAGTCTTTCATGCGGTGGCACAGGCCACAAAATCCAGTCCCGGCTGGCCGTGCCAGTAGCCGTTGCAGCCCTGGTCGGGCATCAGGGCCTGGGTGCTGGCCAGCGCCGCCTGGGGCGTGAGGGTTTGTTTGCGTGCGGCGTCGAACACGGCGACCACGTCTTCCGTGTGCGTAGCCTGGGGGCTGATGCGCACTACCTCCACTCCGAGGCTGCGCATGTCATCCAGCGTGTCCACCAGGTTGTAGACGCGGGCCGACTGGGTTTGTGTGCCGTTGAGTACCAGGAACTCTTCGTGTTCGCGGGTCTTGAGCATCAGGCCATCCGGGTGCTGAATGCAGCTGAAGCGGCAGTCGTCCTTGGGCAGGTTGTAGTGGCGTGCAGTGAAGCAGCGCGCCGAGAACGCCAGTGGCATGCGGCCATAGGCAAATACCTCGGTCTGCAGCCCCGGCGGGCGCTTCTGCAACAGGTGGGCGAGGTCATCGCGTTGCATTTCAAGCGGCATGACCCACCGGCTGGCACCCAGAGAAGCCATCCATTCCAGTGTGGGCAGGTTGTAAATGTTCAGGTGCGGGCCGGCCACAAAAGGCACCTTGCCACTGAGGCAGCGCACAGCGCCCATGTCATTGGCCTCCACCAGAAAGTCCCCGTTGCCGGTGATCCTGTGCATGGTGGCCACTTCGGCGCCCGACTCCAGCAGCACCTGGGTGGAGAGCACCACCTCCTTGCCAGCCTGGCGCAGCTTGGCAGCGATGTCGAGCCAGTCAGACAGACGCAATTCGTGGCGACGCGAGCAGACCGCTTCGCCCAGGTACACGATGTCGACGGCGGAGTTGGCCATGCGGTCATAAAACGAAATAACGGACTCGCGCGACCAGTAGTACAGAAGCGGGCCAAGAGAAATTTTCAAAGGACGCATGGCATTCATTTCCAGGGACGGTGGTAGGCGCCCAGCGTGTGTTGCTGGCCTTCGGCAACCTGGTCCAGGCTGCTCATCCAGATCGGCTTGGCGGCATAGCGGTGTGGGTTGTCCCTGCAGTGGTCGATAGCCTCCCGCCATACCTTGGTCACCTGGGCCACATAGGCAGGACTGCGCTGGCGCCCTTCGATCTTGATGGCCCTGACGCCCATCTTCATCAGTTGGGGCAACAGCTCCAGGGTGTTGAGGCTGGTGGGCTCCTCGATGGCGTAGTAGTTTTCGTCGTTGCCCACATCAAAGCGACCTTTGCACAGCGTCGGGTAGCCCGCGTTTTCTCCGGGGGCGTAGCGGTCAATCAGCACACCGTTCAGGCGCGACTCGCGGCCCTGCGGGGTCTCCTGCCAGCGCACGGCTTTCGGGGGCGAGCACACACCATGGGTGTTGGGGGCTTCGCCGGTGACATAGCTGGACAGTGCGCAGCGGCCCTCGACCATGACGCACAGGCTGCCAAAGCCAAAGACTTCAATTTCCACCGGGGTCTTTTCGATGACTTGCTGGACTTGCGTCAGCGACAGCACCCGCGGCAGCACCGCGCGCACGATGCCGAACTGCTCGCGGTAGAAGGTGATGGCGTCATAGTTGGTGGCAGAGCCCTGTACCGAGAGGTGCAGGCGCAGCGCGGGGTGGCGTTGCGTGGCGTACTGCATCAGGCCCGGGTCGGCCAGGATCACGGCATCGACGCCCAGGTCCACCGCCTTGTCCATGGCACTGCGCCAGGGTTCGGGGTTGGAGGCCTGTGGGTAGGTATTCAGGGCCATGAAGACTTTGACACCGCGCTGGTGTGCATACGCAATGCCATTGGCAATGGCGGCTTCGTCAAAGTTCAAACCGGCAAAATTACGGGCGTTGGTGGCGTCGCGCAGGCCCAGATAGACACAGCTGGCGCCGTTGTCCACAGCGGCCTTCAGGGCGGGCAGGCTGCCTGCCGGGCACACCAATTCCAAAGGTGGGTGGGTGGACCCGGAGTCGGCGGGCGCAGTAGCGCCGGGGAGTATTGCGTTCATGCTATCCAGAGTGAGAGTGCTGGACCCGCACGATAGAACAATCCACAGGGGAGGAGTCTGATCTCTGTCAACAGACTCGCTGAAAGATTGACTGTTTTATTCGGGTATAAGGGCGCGGCCCTTCCGGTCAACGCAGGTCGGCCGGGCGTGTTTCGCTATTGCGCACGGTCATCTCGGTCAGCAGTTCACTGGACGTGTCCAGCCGGGCCGAGAGCACTCTGGCGATGTTGCGGTAGATGATGTGGGCGCTTTCGGGGTAGGCGTCCACACGCTCGCGGTCAAAACGCAGGGTGACGCTGTTGTGCAGTGCGCGTACCGTAGCGCTGCGCAGGTGGTTGCCCGCCAGGGCCATTTCGCCAAAGCACTCGCCAGCGCTCAGGCGGGCCAGCTCGACCGTGGTGTCGCCGCGCTTTTTCTCGACGACCACCTCGCCCGCAATGAGCACGTGGAACGCGCTGCCGATATCGCCTTCGTTGAACACCACATCGCCGGCGACGAAAGGCATGCGTTCGGCCAGTGCCAGGGTGCGGGACAGGCAGTCCGAGGACATGTCCTGAAAGACTTTGACCTTGCCGGCAATTTTTTGCACGATGGCTGGATCGAGATTCGAGACCGCAGGCCGCACAATCACTTCGGCGCGGACGTTCTCCGCAAATATCTTGGCAACTGCAGGATCAATCTTCATGGAGGAAGATGGTACACCCCACTCTGTGGTTTGCCTATGCCAGAATGTCCCGCGCCACCGCTTCAGCCACGCGGATGCCATCCACCCCGGCTGACAGAATGCCGCCAGCGTAGCTGGCGCCTTCGCCGGCGGGGTACAGGCCCACCACATTGGTGCTCTGCAGGTTCTCGCCGCGCGGCATTTTCAATGGCGACGAGGTGCGTGTTTCCACGCCCGTGAGCACGGCATCGGCCATGTCAAAGCCCTTGATCTTCTTCCCAAAGGCGGGAAGCGCCTCGCGGATGGCTTCGATGGCATACGCGGGCAGACTGGGCGCCAGGTCACCCAGCTTGACGCCGGGTTTGTAAGACGGCGTGACCGAGCCCCACTGTGCCGACGGATGCGCCGCAATGAAGTCGCCCACCAACTGGCCCGGCGCTTCGTAGGTGCTGCCGCCCAGGGTGTACGCGCCAGCTTCCAGCTGTCGCTGCAGTGCGATGCCCGACAGGGGGTGGGCGGCTTTCGGGTCGTGTGCCTTGAGCGCGGCGGCCTCCTGCGCATAACGTTTGCCCGCGGTTTCACCGAATGCCTGTACAAATGCGGCTTCGTCCGAAGGGTAGTCCTGCGGTTCGATGCCCACCACGATGCCCGCATTGGCATTGCGCTCGTTGCGCGAATACTGGCTCATGCCGTTGGTGACGACGCGCCCGGGCTCGCTGGTGGCGGCCACCACGGTGCCACCCGGACACATGCAGAAGCTGTACACCGCGCGTCCGTTGGCGGCGTGGTGCACCAGCTTGTAGTCGGCAGCGCCCAGCAGCGGGTGGCCTGCGTGGCTGCCCCAGCGGGCGCGGTCGATCACGCTTTGTGGGTGCTCGATGCGAAAACCCACCGAGAACGGCTTGGCCTGCATGTCCACGCCGCGTTCAAACAGCATGGCAAAGGTGTCGCGCGCGCTGTGGCCCAGGGCCATGACCACATGGCTGGCTGGCAACTCGTAGCGCGTGCCATTGATGGTGTTTAAGACCTCTAGCCCCCGTAGATATTGCGCAGAGCGCTCTGTTTTTAATAGCATGTCGACCACGCGCTGCTCGAACCGTATTTCTCCACCCAGCGCCACGATCTGCGCGCGGATGCCTTCCACCACCTTGACCAGTTTGAAGGTGCCAATGTGTGGGTGCGCCTCGTAGAGAATCTCGGCCGGCGCACCGGCCTGTACAAATTCCTGCATGACCTTGCGGCCCAGAAAGCGAGGGTCCTTGATCTGGCTGTAGAGCTTGCCATCGGAGAACGTGCCCGCGCCGCCCTCGCCGAACTGCACGTTGCTCTCGGGGTTGAGCGTCTTCTTGCGCCACAGACCCCAGGTGTCCTTGGTGCGCTCGCGCACGGTTTTGCCACGTTCCAGCACGATGGGCTTGAACCCCATCTGCGCCAGCACCAGTGCGGCAAACATGCCGCAGGGGCCAAAGCCCACCACGACAGGGCGCTCGGTCAGGTCCGCCGGTGCATGCCCGACCGGGTGGTAGCCCATATCGGGCGTGGCGGTGATGTGGGGTTTTCCGGCAAATTTCGCCAGCAGGGCAGCTTCGCCTGAAGGATCTGCCAGCGCGATGTCCACGATGTAGACCACCAGCAGCTCGGCCTTGCGCGCGTCGAAGCTGCGCTTGAAGACCTGGAGCCTGGCGATGTCCTGCCTGGCAATGCCAAGAGCAGTTGCTGCCAGCTGTTGGAGTGCTTCTGTCGGATGTGGAACGGGAATGCGGTCGGCATCGGTTTCGGCGGGCGCATCGGATGCGCGGCGTTCGTCGACGGGGACTGCAGAGAGCGGGAGTTTAAGTTCGGAGAGTCGGATCATGGCGGGCTCGTGGTTATCAAGCAGGGCACCAATGATACGGCCCCGCAGCACTGCCATGCTGCGGGGCCGGGGAGCAAAGCTCTGGGGTTAGATCACGCCTTGTGCCAGCATGGCGTCGGCCACCTTCACGAAGCCGGCCACATTGGCTCCGTCGATGTAGCTCACGCTGCCATCGGCACGCTTGCCGTATTGCAGGCAAGCCGCGTGAATGCCCTGCATGATTTGCAGCAGGCGCGCATCGACTTCGTCACGGGTCCAGGACAGACGCATGGCGTTCTGGCTCATCTCCAGGCCCGAGGTGGCCACGCCGCCAGCGTTGCTGGCCTTGCCCGGTGCGTACAGCACGCCCGCTGCCTCGAAGGCCTTGGCGGCTTCGATGGTCGAGGGCATGTTGGCGCCTTCGGCCACGCACAGCACGCCATTTCGGATGAGGGTTTTTGCATCCTTCTCGTCCAGCTCGTTCTGCGTGGCGCAGGGCAGGGCCACATCCACCTTGACATGCCAGGGACGCACACCGGCCTCGAACTTGACGCCCGTGCGGGCAGCGTAGTCGCTCACGCGGCCATAGAGGTGGTTCTTCACCTCCATCAGAATGGCCAGCTTCGCGGGTGTGAAGCCGTCTTCGTCGATGATGGTGCCGCTCGAATCGGACACGGTGATGACCTTGGCGCCCAACTGCATGGCCTTCTCTACGGCGTATTGCGCCACGTTGCCAGAGCCGGACACCGACACGCGCAGGCCTTCGAAGGACTTGCCCCGGGTTTTGAGCATTTCATCGGCGAAATACACCGTGCCGTAGCCGGTGGCTTCGGGGCGGATCAGCGAGCCGCCGAAGGACAGGCCCTTCCCCGTGAACACGCAGTCGGCGCGGTTGCTGAGCTTTTTGTACATGCCAGCGATGTAGCCCACTTCACGGCCACCCACGCCGATGTCGCCAGCGGGGACGTCCGTGTCGGCGCCAATATGGCGGAAAAGCTCGCTGGCGAAAGCCTGGCAGAAGCGCATCACTTCAGCGGGGCTCTTGCCCTTGGGGTCGAAGTCCGAGCCGCCCTTGCCACCGCCCATGGGCAGGGTAGTCAGCGCGTTCTTGAAAGTCTGCTCGAAAGCCAGGAACTTCAGTACCGACAGGGTGACCGAGGGGTGGAAGCGCAGGCCGCCCTTGTAGGGGCCAATGGCCATGCTGTGCTGGATGCGGTAGCCGCGGTTGACCTGCACCGTGCCGTGGTCATCCACCCACGATACGCGGAACATGACGATGCGTTCGGGCTCCACCAGACGGTCCAGCAGGCCTTGCTCGGCATAACGGGGGTGCTTTTCGATGAAGGGCCACAGGCTCTCCATCACCTCCGTGACCGCCTGGAGGAACTCAGGCTGGCCGGGGTTGCGTTGCTCGACGTGTTGCAAAAAGGCGCGGACCGACGGGTATTTCATTGCTGCATGCTCCATAAAAGTGCATGACATTATGTGCAACATGCATTTCGCATTGGAAAATGCACGAAATAGGTGCGTAACGCACGAAAATGGTGTGTTGAATGAAAAAGATCCCGTTTTTGTGCATTTGGATAAAAACCCAGCACGTAATGCCAGCCAGCAGAATATGCGGCATGTGTCTGATAGTAGTGAAGCAGAGCCCTGATTTTAGGTTCCCGTGAAGGACGGGATCGTCAGGCGCACGCCGCAACCCTGCGGCAGCACCGAAAAGCGTTCCAGTTGCGCGCCGATCAGTTGCGCGCGCGCCTGCATGTTGCGCAAGCCTCGTCCTGGCACATGGCCGTCCACCGCGCCCCCGATACCGTTGTCGCAGATCTCGATGTGCAGTCCTTCACCATCGGGCGTGATGTGTACGGTAACGGCGCTGGCCTGGGCATGGCGAATGGCGTTGGAGATGGTCTCCCGCACGATGCGGCCCAGATTCAATGCGTGCGGTTGTGTCAGCTCGATCGGCGCAATCCCTTCGGTCTGGTGCCATTCCAGTGCGATTGATGCCCCGGACAGACGCTGCTCGCATTCCGCGCGGATGTCGGCCAGCACATCTTCCAGCTGGAAGCTGCCGGAGCCCACCCGGGACACCACATCCCGCAGGTCCTGCAGTGCGGAACGGGCGAGGTCGGCCGCCTCGGGCGAGCCGGCACGGTACACCAGCGACAGCAGTTTGGCGCCCACATCGTCGTGCAGGTCGCTGTGGATGCGTTCGCGCTCATCCTGCACGGCCCGCTCACGTTCCAGTGCACGCAAGCGTTCGAAGCTTTGCTCCAGTTGTGCATGTTTGGCCTGCACGCGTTGATCCAGTTCCACGCTCAAGGCCTCAAACTCATTGAGTACCTGGATGAAGCGCACCGTCATGATCCAGCCGATGGCCAGAAAAACGACCGGCGCGCTGTACTGCAGCAAATACAACTCCCCCGGCAACCACTTCAATGCACCGGAGAACCAGAGGTGCTGGCTGTGCAGCAGCCAGTCGTGTGCTGCAAACAGGACGATCAGCCCCATGGTGGCCAACAGAAGGCGCGCGTCCTTGTTGCGGTCCCTCCAGGCGGAGCGAAATAGCAGAACCAGAGAGCCTACCGAGCCGATCAGGGTGCACATGTGCAATGCTGCGGTGACGCGCAGGAAGGACTCGGGCGGAGCGAGCACCATGGCCAGCGGGGATGCGAGCAGGGACGACCACAACAGCAGGTTGAGGGGCTTCCACTCTGCCCGGACGTAGCGCAGCATCGAGATCAGCAGCAGTGCAGAAAAGATCTGAAAGCTCGCATTGACCAGAATTTCCCAATGCGCCGTGTCCAACGGCGGGTCAAGCACATACAGGTTGGTGGACTGCACCGCCCAGACCAGGGCGGACGCCGCAAAGTAACCATAGGCCGTGTCCTGGCGTCTACGCCACCACATGTTCAGCATCAATAGGCCCACGACGGCAATCAGGATGCTGGCAATCTGGTTCAAGGTGATGCGCAGGAAATAGGCCTGTTCGTACAGATCCCTGATGTCCTTTTCCGAACCGATTCGGGGTGGGTACAGGCTGGCCTGGGTGTAGAGGTGAGCTTTGAGGTGGACATCCAGCACATTGCGGCCCGCATGCAATACCTCCGGCGCAATGAGGTACATCCGGGGGCGGTTCCAGGTGCGGGAGAGGGGCTCCTCAAAACTGCCGCCAGTGCCCAGCAACACGCCATTGAGGTAGACCTCCGCATTCACGCTGGC
>CAUJJV010000166.1 GCA_963205375.1 Pseudomonadota bacterium | reverse complement strand
TCGGCACGGATGAAAACGCGTTTGTCGGCAACTTTGCCTTGGGCAACCAGGTCAGAGAAACGGATCACTTGCATGAAAAAAACCTCAGGTAGTTGAAATAGGCCCGCAGTGCGGTCACACCACGCATTGTAAAAGTGCGCTACCAGCCCAGGCCGATATGCAGCGGCAGGTACACCACCATCCCTGAAACAATGGTGCCCAGCACCGCCTGACCTTGCCCCTTGCGGACAAAAAAATAGGCCGCTCCCGCAACCGCAGCAAACAGGCGCGCATCCTGCCAGGTCGTAATGAGTTGCCCCTGGGTCATGACCACCTCGGGCAGTACCACCGCCGACAGTGCGGCAATCGGCGCGTACTGCAAGCCGCGCTGGGCCCAGTGGGGAAGCTGCCAGGACTGATTGCTCATGAAGAAGAAGCAACGCGTCACCACCGTCACCACACCCATCCCCACGAGCACCCCCAATGTCCAACCGTCGGTAGGATTCATGTTTTGCCTTTGGTGGAAGGAAATGGCGCTGGTGGCGGCTGCAGGTGCTCCAGCATCAGGCACAGCGCCACGGCTGCTGCAATAGCCACCACAATATTGAGCTTGAAGGGCAAGGCAAACGCCGCCACCGCGGCCATGCCCGCAACCCCAGCGGACACCCGCCGCAAGGTGCTACTAGCCAGAGAGCAGCCAACGCCCAGCAGCGCCAGAATACCGGCAAACCCCAAGCCCCATTGTGTTGGGATGGTGTTGGCCAGCGCAATACCCAACAGGCTGGCGGCCTGCCAACTGGTCCAGTTGAAAAAACTGCCACCGCCCAGGTAAGCCAGCTGGTCGCGCTGGCCACCGACATCCGCCGCGGGTTGGTGGAAGCGCTTGGTGAACATCACATAGCTGAGATCGGCTGTCAGGTAGCCATTGAACAGCCGCCAGCGCAGCGGCAGGTGCATCAGGTACGGTCGCATGTGGGCACTGAACACCACAAAACGCAAGTTGACGCAAAAGGCAGTGGCCCAGATCACCCAGACTGGCGCACCTGCGGCGATCAAGGGTATGGCAGCCAGCTGCGAGCTGCCGGCAAACACCAGCAGGCTCATGGCCACGGCCTCGAACGTGCTCATGCCGGACTTGACCATGGTCACGCCAGTCATCAGCCCCCAGGCTGCCAAACCTGGCGATACGGCCGCCATCTCGCGCAGCCCCAATTGAAACTCGGGGTGGCGCCACCAGGCCCGCCAGCGCTGCATCACGCCAGCACCTGGCCTGCCTGCAACGGAAAGCCGCGGACAAAGTCCGCCACCGGCATCCGCTTGCTACCGGCCCGCTGGAGCTCTTTCAAAATTACTATCGAATTCATAGCAGCCACTGCAATACCCTCGGGGGCTACAGCCAGAATTGTTCCAAAAACAGCCTGCGGAGACCCCGCTTGCACCGATGCACTCCAAACCTTGATGGATTCGCCATCCAGCACCGTCGAGGCACCCGGAAAGGGATTGAACGCTCGCACCCTGCGCACGATCGTTTCGGCATCCTGTTGCCAGTCGATCGCCGCCTCATGCTTCTCAATTTTGTGGGCGTACGTGATTCCGTCTGCTGGTTGTTTGACGGGCTGTAACTGGCCAGCAGCTGCGAAATCCAGTGCCTGAACGACCATGCGCGCGCCAAGCTCAGCCACCTTGTCGTGCAGGGTGGCGGTGGTGTCAGCATCCAGGATTGGCAGGCTCTCCTTGAGCAGCATGTCGCCCGTGTCCAGCCCCTCGTCCATCTGCATGATGGTGACACCGGTATGGCTGTCGCCCGCTTCAATCGCGCGATGGATGGGCGCTGCGCCACGCCAGCGGGGCAGAAGAGATCCGTGGATGTTCAGGCAGCCATAGCGCCCACGGCCATCGGCGTGCGGGGCGACCATATCGTCCAGCACCCACTGCGGCAGGATCAGCCCATAGGCAGCGACCACCATCACATCCGCATCGGCCTCCGCAATCGCCTTGCGGGCGGCTACTGCGTCATCTGGATACTTTCCGTCCAGTCGCAGGCTGCGCGGCTGTGCCACTGGAATGGTGTGCTCCAGCGCAAACTGCTTGACCGCAGAGGCCTGCAGTTTCATGCCCCGCCCCGCGGGCCGGTCGGGCTGGGTCAACACCAGGGCAATGGTGTGTCCAGCAGCATGCAATCGCTCAAGAGCCAGTCGGGCGAATTCCGGTGTGCCGGCGAAAATGACTCTTAGAGGTTGCACTTAACGCGATTCCTCACGCAGGGCTTTGAGCATTTTGGTTTTGATGCGGTTGCGCTTCAGGGGGGAAAGGTATTCCACAAAGACCTTGCCCATCAGATGGTCCATCTCGTGCTGGATGCACACTGCAAGCAGTTCCTCGGCCTCGATGGTCCGGCTCTGGCCCTGGCCATCCAGCGCCTGCACATGCACAGCGTCGAAGCGTTCCACGCCGTCATAGATCCCAGGCACCGAGAGGCAGCCCTCTTCATTCAGATGCTTGGTCGGACTGGTCCAGACGATTTCGGGGTTGATCAGTACCAGCGGCTGGTCACGCTCTTCGGATACGTCGATCACGATCACCCGCTCATGGACGTCAATCTGGGTTGCTGCCAGGCCAATCCCTTTGGCTTCATACATGGTTTCCAGCATGTCGCGCACCAGCGTCTGGACGCGCTCGTCCACTACGGCCACGGGCTTTGCCACTTTGTGCAGTTTGGGGTCGGGATAGCAAAGAATCGGTAGTAATGCCATGGAAAGCTCTTCAAAGATGTGGCTATTTTCGCCACTTTTGGCGGCTCTGGTACAGCCTGTTACCCAAAAACGTTGCCGAATCAAGGGCTTGAGCGCAAAATCGCGCGTAAATTATCAAGTTATGCCAACCCGACTGCACTCCGATATGACGACACACTTCATGGCGAAATCAAAATTGGCACTGGCCGCACTGACCAGTCTGGCAAGTGCCTTGACGGTAGGCCCCGCCCTGGCACAGCAATACCCTGTCACGTCGGCCCAAAAGGCCACAGCCAACGAGGTGGCCGCCAAAGGCGTGCCGCTGAGCGAACTTGCCCCCAATGCGCCAGAGACGTACACCATCAAGCGTGGCGATACGCTGTGGGACATTTCCAAGCTCTACCTCAAAAGCCCCTGGCGCTGGCCTGAGTTGTGGGGCATGAACCTCAACGACATCAAGAACCCACACCTGATTTACCCCGGTCAGATACTGATCCTGGAGCGTAAGAACGGCATGGCTACCTTGCGCGTGGCCAATCCGGTGTCTGCCGACAGCGGCATGGAAACGGTGCGTGTATCCCCGCGCACCCGGTACGAATCTCTGTCCGGCAATGCACTGACTGCACTCCAGTCCAGCGTTATTGAGCCCTTCCTGGCCGAGCCACTGGTGGTTGACGAAGCAACTCTTAACGCTGCGCCGCGCATTGTCTCTGCGCAGGAAAGCCGTGTCCTGCTTGCCAAAGGCGATCGCGCCTATGCGCGGGGTTCCAATGGAGCCCCGCTGCTGGATGACCAGCCGCGCGAAAAGCAATTCCGGGTATTCCGCAATGCAACGCCCTTGAAAGACCCTGGAACGGGAGAAATCCTGGGCTATGAGGCGCAGTATGTCGGCAAGGCTTCGCTGGTTCGCAGCGAGAGCTCCACAGAAGTGACCGACAAGGACGGCACCACCGCCGGGGTCATTGTTCCCGCCACCATCGACATCGTCGGGGCCAAGGAAGAAATGCGTGTGGGTGACCGCATGCTGCCTGAGCCACCGCGCCAGCTCCAGACCTACACACCGCGGGCGCCCTCTGCTGCCGTGACGGGGCGCATCGTCTCTGTATATGGCAGCGCTGTGGTAAACGCTGCCCAAAACCAGGTGGTTGCCATCAATCTCGGTTCCCGTGACGGAATGGAGCCTGGCCACGTGCTGGCCATCCTGAAAGACGGCGCCCGTGTGATTGACAAGGGGGATGCTGCACTCCCACTGATGAAGCTGCCTGACGAACGCAATGGCTTGCTGATGGTGTTTCGCACCTTCGATCGCGTTTCCTATGCGCTGATTCTGGACATCACCAATGGCGTGCGTGTGGGTGACCGCCTGACTGCCCCGCGTTAACGACGGCGCCATCCAAGGCTTCCATGGATCGCGAGGAGCTTCGTGCCTGGTTACGGCTACAGCTGACACCAGGCGTCGGTGATGTAACCGCCCGAAAGCTGCTGACGCAATTCGGGCTCCCGGATAACGTCTTCAAGCAATCTGCCGATGCACTCAGACAGGTTACCAGTGCATTGCAAGCAACAGCACTGTTGGAAGCTCCCCCTGAACTGGAAGCGCTTGTAGAAGTCACCTGGAACTGGCTTCAGGCAGAACCCGGGTGCAGGTACGTTCTGCCACTGGGTGACCCAGGTTATCCGCAGACCCTGCTCGATATTGAAGATCCCCCGCTCCTGCTTTACGGCATGGGCCCTGCAGACATCTGGCAGCGTGGTGGGTTGAACATGGTTTCCAACCGGTGCTTGGCCGTCGTTGGCAGCCGTAACCCCACACCACAAGGCACTGCCAACGCACGGCAGTTTGCCGTCGCCTTGACGCAGGCCGGTTTGACGATCGTCAGCGGCATGGCACTGGGAGTAGACGGCGCGGCGCACGAAGGCGCACTGGAAGGCGCCGCACTGGACCAGCTGGCCACGGTTGCCGTCGTCGGAACAGGACTTGATCGGGTGTATCCCAAGCAACACCGCGTTTTAGCGCACCGCATCGCCCAGCGCGGCCTGTTGCTCAGCGAGTACCCTCTCGGCACCCCGCCACTGGCAGCCAATTTCCCGAAGCGCAATCGCATCATTTCCGGTTTGTCCCGCGGGACATTGGTGGTGGAGGCTGCGCTGCAATCGGGCTCGCTGATCACGGCACGGCTTGCCACCGAACAGGGCAAGGACGTGTTTGCCATTCCAGGATCGATTCATTCAACCCAGGCCCGCGGTTGCCACGCACTGATCAAGCAGGGTGCGAAACTGGTCGAGTGCGCGCAGGATGTGCTCGAAGAATTGCAAATGGATGGCGGGACTACCCCCCCAACCAATGCGCAGACACCCGCACCCGAGGAGTCCGCACTCCTGCATGCGCTGGGATATGACGCAACCAGTCTGGATACGCTACAGGCGCGCACTGGCCTGGATACCGCCACGCTGCAGGCCCAGTTGATGACGCTTGAATTGCAGGGACAGATTGCACGGCTGCCAGGCGGGCTTTTTCAGCGGCTGGTCGTGGTCTAACGCGAGAAAAGCAGGGCAAGTCCGGATGCGTCCGGGAAGTCGTTTGATCTGCGATATATTGCGTTCATGTTTGAAGTGCTCGCTTTCGTTTACGAAAACTACTACACCGGGGAAACCCGCCCCGAACCCGCTCACCTGAAGCGAAAACTCAGCGCCGTGGGGTTTGAATCCGATGAAATTGGCGATGCCTTGGCATGGCTCAACGGACTTGACACAGCCGCCTGCACGACCCAGCCAGAACCATGGCTCGTTCAGCCAAGCCCTTCCAGCATACGGATATATCCAGCACATGAGCAAAACCATCTTGGCCGCCAGGCCTTGGGATTTATCCGCTTTCTTGAGTCTGCCAACGTTCTGCCACCCCATATGCGGGAAGTCGTAATTGAGCGCGCGATGGCAGCGCCAGGTGGCCCCATCGGGCTGGATGACCTGAAGATCATCGTTCTGATGGTGTATTGGGGCTTTGGGCAGGAACCCGACGCATTGGTTCTGGACGAATTGTGTGAAGATGCCCAGGTGCGCATAGCGCATTGACAGCGCGATCTCGCGCAGAAATCAAGCCAGCAGGCGCTCGGGATTGGCTTCCAGTTTGGCCATGGCATCGCGCGTGGCCCGTACTGTCAAAGCTTCTTCTTCCTGCGGCAACAACAACCCTGCTTGCAGGTAGGCCGCCAGGCGACCTCCCTGAATCAGGAAGCTCTTTCCAGAAGTGGATGCAAACAGGTTCAAATGCTTGCGCTCACTGCGCCATGCAAACTGCACTTGGGATATCTGGTTGTTGTGGTCCAGCGTAAACCACGAGCCCACCTGCAACTCCTGCGCCCAGGCCAGCATGGCCGCGGTGGGCTTGGAGCCGCCATTGGCAACCACCTCGATCTCGGACGCTTCGATACCCAGCATCATCTCGATGCTTTCGGCATCCAGAGGCAAATCACCCATGCCATCTTCCGACACAAAGTCCTCCAGATTTCCCAGACGCTGCGCCATGGCATCAATCTTGGCTTGCGGTATGGCCTGTGTCTTGGACAAGAACGCATCCGCCAGCGTATCGCTGATTTTCTTGACGTTGGCCTCCTGTTCGGAGGGCGGCATCCCAAGCAGAGTCATGCCTGAGCGCAGCCGCACCAAAAGGTTCGGCAGATCCTGAATGACCCGGGCACGGTCTGCGCGATTGGGTTTTGCACTGGCCGCCCACACCAGATCCGTGGCAGATTTCTTCAGGGTCTGCGTATCCGCGTGTTTGGGTCCCTTTCGCAGGGCAGACACGGCCAATACCTCGGCCCATACCTTGAACAGAAAGTCACGAATCTCTTCGCGTACCGGCAAGTCCTTGAGCATGTTGCGCATTTCGATCGTGAACTGGATCGCCAGCGTCTCTTTCTGCTCAACCTGCTGGGCCACACTGACCACCTTCTGGGTGGTGCTTTTTTCGGTCAGGTATTTCGAGAGGAACTTCTGGAATTCGTCATAGACGATCTGGTAGACCTTCTTGCCGGTTTCCGGGTATTGCTCGACTACCTGAACAATGCGCTTGACCTCGATCTCCATGGCGCCACCCTGCACACCCGTTGCATCAAAGCCCATGACACAAGAGCCCATGCGGTCAATCAGCAAACGGGCAGGGTGGTCTGTCGTGCCAAAAAAATCGGGATCTTCCAGTGCCACTCGCAGGACCGGCATCTGCAAGCGTGCGAACCAGACACGGATTCCGGGCGGAATACGTTCCTCAGCCAGAATGGCCTGAAACATTAAGGCAACAATTTCGATGGTTGCCTTCTCTCCCTTGGTTTCAGCCTTTTTCTTGAGCTCAACCGTCTGATCACGCAGGGCGCCAGCCACCCGGGCAACACCGGCCGGGCTGTAATCCTCGTACATCGTGCCGCCCGTCGCATAGGAGGCGGCAACTGCCTGGGGTGCAATGGCCTGTGCCAGCGCAGGGGACGGCGTGTAATGCGCCGTCGCGGCAAAATCACCGCCTGCATGGTTGACAAACAAACGTTTAATTTGGCCAATCACACCCTGCGCGCGGCTGCGGGCACGTGCCAGTGGGGTGTTGGTAGTCATCATGCGGGTTTCATCACCCGCCGAATAGTGCTGCCCAGGCCCGCTTTGTCCTGCACCTGACTGCTTCCAGAAGGGCGTAGACCCAGAAGGTTGCGCACTCTGCGGACCGCCTGCATCACGCGTGCTGTTGTGTCCAGCGGAGCCGCCAGAGGCATTTTCAGCTGGTGCAGAATTTCCCCAGCCCAGTCGCCCACCAAAGAATCCACCAGACCGCTGCGCAGCTTCCTGTGGCTGCCCGCTGTGGCCCTGCTGACCACTCCGATGCGCCTGCGCACTGCCGCCTTGGTTGCGATCCTGTGGATAGCCGCCGCCGTATCCCAAGTCCCCCAATCCACTCGAATGTGGATCCTGGGTTTGCTGGGGTGTACCGGGCGGCGGTGCCGAGGGACGCGGTCGCGGTCCCGCGGCACGGACTGGCGCCCGTACCCGATCCTTTAACTCGATCGTTGGCAACACACCCTTGCTGATCATCAAGGTGTTGCCGTTCTTGTAGGCTTCGTTCAAACTGGTAATGAGTTTGGCCTGCGCCGTGTCGTTTACCAGGGGCCAAGAGTCCCCGGGCATGCCGGACTGTGCCCACTGCTCTACCATCTGGAGAACCAGAACCTCCGGGCGCAATATGTCGCCCCCGTCCAGATCATCCAGATTTTCGAGTAGCTTGATACGGACGCGCAAGTCGTCCAGCTGGGCAAAAACCTTGTCGTTCACGGTCATCACCAGACGGGAAGCCAGAATCTTGTTCTCGACAACCTCTGTTCCTACCAACTCAAGACCTGCCGCTTCCAGACTGTTCTTGGGCTTGGCGTCTTTTGTAGGCTCAAGACAAGTGCGCCAAGCTTTAAGCGTGTTTTCCAGCCAGAGTGGCCTTACGCGCTTGTAGGCCATCCATACATCGCGCCGAACCTGGGACTCACGGGCATTGCAAGGTTCATCGACCAGCTCCGTCAACCGCACTTGCACCTGCACGCTGAGTTCGGACATGGCACGACCCATTTCCGCCACAAAGCGCTCCCGCACGGCACGTGCCAACTGCAGGCGGGGAGAGAGTGTGGAAGGGGTCGCCATATATCTTGAACCTAGACCGTCGCCCCGGCATTGGGGTCATTGGGGTCTTCCTCTTTCTTGGCCGTAGCCTTGATGAGGTCTTCCCGTGCGATACCCAGCCACATCGCGATCGCCGCAGCGACGAACACCGACGAGTAAATGCCAAAGAGAATGCCAATGGTCAACGCCAGCGCAAAGTAGTGCAGGGTGGCGCCGCCAAACAGGAGCATTGAAAGCACCATGAGCTGTGTCGATCCATGCGTAATGATGGTCCGGCTGATGGTAGAAGTGATCGCGTTATCAATGATCTCCACCGTATTCATCTTGCGATACCGGCGAAAGTTCTCGCGAATCCGGTCGAAGATGACCACCGATTCATTCACGGAATACCCCAGCACCGCCAGCACCGCAGCCAGCACCGGCAGCGAAAACTCCCACTGGAAGAATGCAAAAAATCCCAAAATGATGATCACGTCGTGCAAATTGGCAATGATGGCGGCCACGGCAAACTTCCACTCAAAGCGAATGGCGAGGTAGAGCATGATGCCCACCACCACGAAGGCCAGAGCCTTGAGACCGTCCGCGGCAAGCTCATCCCCCACCTGTGGACCTACAAACTCGGTGCGCCGCAGCGAAGCGGTCGCATTGTCGGCTTTGAGCGCCGCCAGAACCTGTTCGCTTTGCTGACCGGAACTGCTGCCTTTTTGCACCGGCATGCGAATCAGCACATCCTGTGCCGTGCCAAAGTTCTGCACCTGCACATCGGTCATCCCCAGCTTCGCAACCGTGGCCCGAATGGAATTGAGGTCCGCAGGCTGCGAATAGCTCACCTCCATCAGCGTGCCACCAGTGAACTCCACCGACAGATGCAGACCACGGGAAAAGAGGAAGAAGACCGCCGCCAAGAATGTGGCAAGCGAGATCAGATTGAACACCAGCGCATGCCGCATGAACGGAATGTCGCGGCGAATTTTGAAGAATTCCATGCCTTTTCCCTTTAGTTTGTCGCTACCTGATTACTGGAATCGGGGCGCCAAACCGTACCGATGGATACGCTCTTGAGCTTTTTTTGTCGACCGTACCACAAATTTACCACGCCACGGGAGAAGAACACGCCCGAGAACATACTGGTCAGGATGCCCAGACAATGCACCACGGCGAACCCACGTACCGGACCAGAACCAAAAGCCAGCAGTGCCAGACCCGCGATCAGCGTGGTCACATTGGAGTCGATGATGGTCGCCCAGGCGCGGTCATATCCAGCATGGATAGCCGCCTGGGGCGATGCACCATTGCGCAACTCCTCACGCACCCGTTCGTTGATCAGCACGTTGGCATCAATCGCCATACCAAGAACCAGCGCCATGGCCGCCATGCCAGGCAGTGTCAACGTGGCCTGCAGCATAGAAAGCACAGCCACCAGCAGCAACAGGTTGAATGCCAGCGCAATACTGGAAATCACGCCAAACAGCATGTAATACGCACACATGAAGATGGCCACCGCCACAAAACCCCAAGTCACGCTGTTGAAGCCCTTGGCAATGTTCTCGGCACCCAGGCTGGGACCAATGGTGCGCTCTTCGATGATTTCCATGGGCGCGGCCAGTGAGCCGGCGCGCAGCAACAGGGCCGTATCCGCAGCTTCTACCGTAGTCATGCGGCCAGAGATCTGCACCCGGCCACCTCCAATTTCAGAGCGAATCACTGGCGCAGTCACCACTTCGCCCTTGCCCTTTTCAAAGAGCAGAATCGCCATGCGCTTGCCGATGCTCTCGCGGGTCACATCGCGAAAGATGCGTGCGCCCTTGGCATCGAGCGTCAGGTGCACTGCGGCTTCCTGGGTCTGGTTGTCAAAACCAGGTTGCGCATCGGTCAGGTTGTCACCGGTCAGGATCACCTGTTTCTTGACGATCACAGCCTGGCCATTGCGCTCCAGATAGCGCTCGGAGCCAAAAGGCACAGGACCGGTACCGGTCTCCGCGGCGCGGGCCTCGACACTCTCTTCCACCATGCGGATTTCCAGCGTGGCCGTGCGTCCCAGAATATCCTTGGCTTTGGCCGTATCCTGTACACCCGGCAACTGCACCACGATGCGATCCTGGCCCTGCTGCTGGATCACAGGCTCGGCCACACCCAATTCATTGATTCGGTTGTGCAAGGTGGTGATGTTCTGTTTGAGCGCCTGGTCCTGAACGGACTTGGCCGCCACAGGCTTGATGCTGGCTACCATCTTGAACTCGGTGCCATCGGGAGACTCCACCGTGGTCAGATCACCAAATTGGTCAGCCACCACGCGCCGCGCCGCTTCCAGCGCCTGTGTATCGCGGAACCGGATTTCAATGGTCTGGCCATTGCGTGAAATGCCGCTATGCCGGACATTCTTTTCCCGCAACACGGAGCGGATGTCGCCCGCCAGTGACTCGGCCTTCTTGCTCAGCGCCGCCTGCATGTCCACCTGTAGCATGAAGTGCACCCCACCGCGCAAATCCAGCCCCAGGTACATGGGCGAAGCATGCAGGGCTGTCAGCCAGGCGGGAGAGCGGGACAGAAGGTTGAGTGCCACCACATAGCCAGCATCCGCAGCATCAGGATTCAACGCCTTCTGGATGGCGTCCTTGGCTTTGAGCTGCGCATCCGTATTGGAAAAACGCGCCTTGATGGACGTGCCATCGAGAGTCACCGCATCCGCGGCAATACCCGCTGCCTTGAGCGCATCCTCTACCCGCGCCAGTGCGGATGCATCCAGCTTCATGGTCGCCTTGGCCGCGGACACCTGCACCGCCGGGGCCTCGCCAAACACATTGGGCAGGGCATACAGACCACTGACCAGAAGCGCGACCAGAATGATCGCGTATTTCCACACCGGGTAACGGTTCATGATGAAAACAGGATGGGGTTACTTGATGCTGCCCTTGGGCAAAACTTGCACGACTGCGCTGCGCTGGACTTGCACTTCAACGCCTGTAGCCACTTCCAGACCGACGTAGATATCGCCCATTTTGCTCACCTTGCCGAGCACGCCGCCAGCGGTCACCACCTCATCGCCCTTGGCCAGGGCGTCGATCATGGCTTTGTGTTCCTTTTGCTTCTTCATCTGGGGACGAATCATCACAAAGTACAGCACCACAAACATCAGGACCAGGGGCAACATGCTCATCAGGGAGGATTGCATATCACCACCAGCGGCAGCAGCGGGAGCGGTTTGGGCGAAAGCGGAAGAAATAAACACTGGACACTCCACAAATGGGTCAGAAATAAAACACTTGTCCCCGTGGCAGCGGCGCGCACCAACGCGCCGCACCGAGGCGGACAGCCTGACATTGTAAGGGGCGGGCCTGCAAAAGCCCAACCCGCACAGGCAAGGCCTTATGCAGCCTGTTGTTTAGGCGCGTGGAATTGCGTCTGCAGCAGGTCCCACTGCGTGCGCGCAGCGACCAGATGGCGCGCCTTGACATGGCCAAAGCCCCGAATCTGCTCGGGCACCCGGGCAAAAGCCGCCGCGACATCCCGGTTTGCCGGACTGAGCAGAGGCAGCATGCCCTCAATGGCAGCGCGGTATTCCTGAATCAGTGCGCGCTCCTGGCGACGCTCCTCGGTCTTGCCAAAGACATCCAGCGCACTTCCCCGCAATACCTTCATGGGTGCGAGCAGCCTGAATCCCAGTCGCATCCAGGGTCCAAAGCTGGTTTTCTGAAGCTCGCCCTTGTCGTTGGTGCGTGCAAGCATAGGTGGCGCCAGGTGGTAATGCAGCTTGAAGTCGCCTTCAAACATGGCATTGACCTTGGCCTGGAACGCCGGGTCCGTATACAGACGGGCCACTTCATATTCATCCTTGTAAGCCATAAGCTTGAACAGATAGCGCGCTACCGCCTCGGTCAGCGGCAACTTTTCAGCGACGCCCATCCCTTGCTCTGCCGCACGCACCTTGCTCACAAAGTCCAGATACTGCTGCGCGTACGCCGCATTCTGGTATTCCCGCAAAAACGCCACCCGGTGCGCTACCAAGTCGTCCAACGACTGCTTCTGCCGCGGGCTGAACGCAATGACCTGTCCCGGATTGAGCGCGCGCTTCACGGCATCCACGTCCTGGGCCGCACGCCGCCCCCACTCAAACGCCAGCTTGTTCTGCGCCACGGCCACCGCGTTGAGTTCGATGGCGCGCATCAGGGATTCCAGCTGCAACGGAATCCAGCCTTTTTGCCAGGCAAAACCCAGCATCATGGGGTTGGTGTAAATGCTGTCACCCAGCACCTTCACGGCCACGGCATCGGCGTCAAAAGCACCCACATGCTCGGCACCCACCGCGTGCGCAATGTCGACCAGACACTGCTCGCTGGGGTTGACCCAATTGGCATTCTTCACAAAGGCCGCAGTGGGTGTACTCACGGCGTTGAGCGCCACATGGGTGCGACCGGGGCGCATGCGCAGCAGGGTTTCCTTGCCTGCCACCACGATCGGGTCGCAGCCCAAGATCAGATCGGCTGAGGCCAT
>CAUJJV010000165.1 GCA_963205375.1 Pseudomonadota bacterium | reverse complement strand
CTGTTTGTGCGGCCCATTGAAACCTTTGGCGCCCTGTGGCCCAAGGTGGCGGAGATGGGGCAGCAGAAGGCCCTGCGCATTGCCGTCATCGGCGCTGGCGCTGCGGGTATTGAACTGGCGATGGCCGTGCGCCACCGCCTGCCCAACGCAGCCGTCACCCTGCTGGCGGGCCAGGTGCCGGTTGGCGCCAATTACACGCCCGCCGTGCAAGCGCGGGTGCTGGCGGCACTCAAGGCACGCCAGATCACGGTGCTGCAGGATGTTGCGTTGGGGCTCAATGGCCATGAAGTGCAACTGGGCTGCGGCGCGGGCCTCGCCTGTGACGTGCCCATCATTGCCACGGGCGCACAACCGGCGCCGTGGCTGGCGGGCAGTGGCCTGGCCGTGGACGCGCAGGGATTCATCGCAGTGGATGCCTGCCAGCGTTCCACCAGCCACCCCCAGGTGTTTGCAGTGGGCGACATCAGCACCCGCATGGACCGACCACTGGCCCGCAGCGGCGTGTATGCCGTACGCGCAGGGCCTGCACTGGCCACCAACCTGGCGGCCGCCGTAGCAGGCCAGCCGCTCAAGGAGCACCAGCCTCCCGCCAGAACGCTCAATCTGATTGCCTGCGGCGACCGCTATGCCGTGGCATCCTGGGGCAACTTCAGCGCCCAGGGGCGCTGGGTGTGGTGGATCAAGGACTGGATCGACCGGCGCTTTATCGCCCGCTTTCGCAAGGAAGCTTGACGCTCAGCGCACCCGCATGCGCGGGCCCGCAGGGTCGGCGTCGGCTTCTGACACGCTGCCAATCTCTGTGGCGTGTGCAAAACCATGGCGACTGAAAATTTCCAGCACCTGCGCAACCGCTTCGGGTGCACAGCTCACCAGCAGGCCACCGCTGGTTTGCGGGTCGCTCAGCAGTGCGCGGTCCACCGGTGACAGTTCGGGCGCCAGCGCCACCTGGCTGCCATACGCCGCCCAGTTGCGGCCGCTGGCGCCGGTGACCATGCCTTGCGCGGCCAGGTCGGCCACGCCTTCGATCAGCGGCACGCGTGCCCAGTCGATATGGACGGTGCAATTGGCACCACGGGCCACTTCCAGTCCATGGCCCGCCAGACCAAAACCGGTGACATCGGTGATGGCGTGGACACCGTCCAGCGCGGCCAGATCGGGGCCGGGCGTGTTGAGCTGGGTGGTCACCGCAATCATGCGGGCGTAGCCCTCGGCGCCGAGTTTTTCCTTCTTGAGCGCGGCGGACAGAATGCCTACGCCCAGCGGCTTGCCCAGGATCAGCCGGTCGCCCACGCGGGCATCGGCGTTGCGCTTGACGCGCTTGGGGTGCACCAGGCCCAGGGCCACCAGGCCATAGATGGGCTCCACCGAATCGATGGTGTGGCCGCCGGCAATGGGGATGCCCGCCGCCTTGCAGACCGCGGCACCGCCAGCCAGGATCTGGCCAATGGTCTCGGTGGAGAGCACGTTGATAGGCATGCCCACCAGGGCCAGCGCCATGATGGGGGTGCCGCCCATGGCGTACACATCGGAGATGGCGTTAGTGGCGGCGATGCGGCCAAAGTCGAACGCATCGTCGACGATGGGCATGAAGAAGTCGGTGGTGGCAATCAGCGCCTGCTCGTCGTTGAGCTGGTAGACAGCGGCGTCATCGGCCGTCTCGATGCCCACCAGCAGTTGCGGCGGCAGCGGCATGGCGGTGGTGGTCTTGAGGATGTCCGACAGCACGCCCGGCGCAATCTTGCAGCCGCAGCCGCCGCCATGCGACAGGGATGTCAGCCGGGGCTCGGCGGGTGCGGTGGGAGATTGGGGGGCGGTGGAGTTCATGGTGCCAGAAGGTAGGAGAGAATGCACAAGTATCCCAAACTTGGACACCCCTGTGAGACTGCTCCGCCAGATCGCGTTTATCGCCCGTGCAGAGGGACGGTTTTTTGTGCGCTTCCCGAAGCTGCTGCTGGCCACCCTGGCCGTGGCGGTGATGCCATCGGTGTACGCCGTGATCTACCTCTCCAGCGTGTGGGACCCGGCAGCACACGCGGGCGCCCTGCCTGTGGCCCTGGTCAACCTGGACGAGGGTGTGGAGTACCGCGAGCATGTGTTCAACGCTGGCTGGGACGTGGCGGCCAGCCTGCGCAAGAAAAAGACCTTTGGCTTCCAGGATGTAGCAGACCCGCAGGAGGCCCGCCGCTTGGTACGCGAAGGTGCCGTCGCCTTTGCCCTCATCATCCCCAAGGACTTCAGCTCCAACGCCATTCCCGGCTGGGAAGCCGGAGGCGGCAGACTGGTGGTGTTCACCTCGGAAGGCAACAACTTCGAAGCCGCGCACATTGCCAGGGTGTTCGCCCAGGAGCTCGGCCACGAAGTCAACGCAACCCTCAATGAGCGGCGCTGGCGGCTGGTGCTCTCCAATGCGGCGGGTTCGCAGCGCAGCGTCGACCGCCTGCGGGCGGGGGTGGACGAGTTGCGCTCTGGTGCACATGAACTCAGCGGCGGTGCCAAGCAGGCAGCCAAGGGGGCGTACGCCGCAGCCACGGGCTCCGACCGGCTCTACGACGGCGTGACACAGCTCACCGGAGGCGTCAAGCAGCTGGCTTCCGGCCTGCGCACCATGGACGCCAGGCATCCCTCCGCATCAGAACTCACCCGTCTCAAGACCGGCGCTGACGAACTGGCCGCCGCCCACGTGGAACTGGGCAAGGGGCTGGCCGAACTCAAGAGTGGCAGCGGCCAGCTGCGGGAAGGAGTCCAGACCTTCCGCAGCGAAGCCAAGTCCAGCCTGCTGGTGCCCTCCAGCGTGGTGGACGGGCTCGACCAGGTGCTCGATGGCACCACGCAACTCGATAGCGGCCTGCTCGCCTCGGTCAATGCCCAGCACCGCATGGCGGCCGGAGCCAGCCAGTTGAGCGCGGGTGTGGACACTCTCACCAGCGGCATGCTGGCCATGAACAGCGGCGTGCGCACCATGGTGGTCAAGCTGCCACAGGACCGGCAGCTCGACGAGCTGGATACCGGTGCCAGTGCCGTGGCGTCAGGCACTGCAGTGCTGGCCGACGGCACCCAGAAAATCAAGGCAGGGGTAGACCGACTCACGACTGGTCTGGACCTGCTGGCCGACTCCCTGCCGTCCAGCGTGGATGGCCCCGATGGCAGCGCGCAGGGGCTGGCCAACTCGGTCAAGCCGGTGCTGGAGGTGGAAGCTCCGGTGTCGAACAGCGGCAGCGGATTTGCGCCCAATGTACTGCCTGCCGCGCTGTGGCTGGGCGCTGGCATTGCCGCCTTCCTGATCCACGTGCGGGTGCTGCCACGGCACGCACAGTTTTTCTCCCGCCCGGCGCAGACCCTGGGCAAGCTGGCGATCCCTGCGGCGATCGTGCTGTCGCAGGCCACCATCCTGCTGGCCACGGTAATGCTGATCCTGAAAATTCCGATCGTCCATCCGGTCGCATTCAGTCTAACCCTGGGTGCGACCGCCCTGACCTTCCTGGGCATCGTATTTGCCCTCACCCGCGCCTTTGGCGATGCTGGCAAGGCACTGGCCATGATCTTTCTGGCGGTGCAGCTGTCGTCGTCGGGCGGTGTATTGCCGGTGGAACTCAGTGGTGGCGTGTTTGCCAATATCAGCCCCTGGTTGCCGCTGACCTGGGTGGTGCGCGCCGTCAAGGCCAGCATGTTTGGCGCCTATGGTGGCGCCTGGGGCCATCCCCTGCTGATCGTCACGCTGGGTGGAGTCCTCTCGCTGCTGTGCGCCAGCTATGTGGGACGCTGGCGTT
>CAUJJV010000164.1 GCA_963205375.1 Pseudomonadota bacterium | reverse complement strand
CCCTGCCACATCGCCGGAATTCACACCCAGCTGGCTTGCCAGACCGGACAGCGTGTCATGACCCAAAACCTGGCTGAGCTGTTCACCGGAGATAGCCTGGTTCTGGCCGGAGCCAATCCAGGACGCAATGACATCGCCCAGCCCGGCTTGCTGGAACTTGGCAACCAGACCTTCAAGACCTCCGGTACCGCCATCGTTTCCCAGCAGGCTGGCGGCAGCCTCCAGGATTTGCGGATTGTTCTGCGCATGGTTGGTGACTGCGCCCAATACTGCATCCAATAGTCCCATGAAATCCTCCCTTGTTGCGTTTGACTGAAGGCCACAGTGTGGCATATCAGTGTTTACGCAGCGTGACGGTGGTGTTATTGAACTCGATCTGGCTCAGTGTGATGCTGCCAAAGCTGGGGCCGTCCGAGCCCCGTGGCCGGATGTTGTTGAACGACAGCTCACCGATGGAGCTGGGCACATTCAGGGTCACCGACCCGTCGGCATTGACTGCCGCATGGGCCTTTGAAGCGTCATAGACCACGCCTTTCATGCCCATGTCAGAGTCCAGGTAGCTCAGCACAGGGGCCATCAGCTTCACCAGCTCACCCAGCGGCACCTTTCCCCCGTTGCTGCGGGCGTTGCGAAATATCCAGTCCAGCAGGGTGGCATCAAAGCCCTGTGCCGACACACTGTCCAGATCCTCTTCCGTCAGGGCCACCATCCTGTCCGTCCGCGTCTCCGCTGCGGGCCGCTGCATGGTGGTGATAGCAGGCGCAGCCATGGCACCCACGGTCTGCAACGGCGCCAGTACCGCCGTGGCCATGGCGGCTGCCAGCCGGAAATTGCGCTGTACGCGCAGGGCCGACTGGATGTGCTGCTCGGTAATGACATTCCACTCGGCAAGAATTTCACCCAGGCGTTTGCCGGTGCTGGCCTGCTGGTCCATCGCCCGGGCCAGCTGGTCTTGCGAGATGAGCTTTTTCTGGACCAGGATCTGGCCGAGCTGCGTCCTTGCCTGGTAATTTTTCAAACCCGCCATGGCTGGATTTCCTTATGCAGTCCAGGTACTCAGGGGGCCAGCATGGCTGCGCGCAGCTTGGCGCCAATATCCCTGGACATCAGTTGCAGCTTGGGGTCGATCGCGCTGCGGCTGTTGTCTGCAACCTTCTCGCCAAATGCGCGTTCGAACTTCGGCACCAGGGTTTCGAATTTCTTCTTCACTGGCGACTCAAACAGCGCAATCAGCGCGCGCAGTTCGTCCTCACTGAAGTTCTGCAACAGCAGCGGCCCCAGGGTGGGTTCTTTCAGGCGCAGTCCTTCGGCGCGCACGATGGGGGTCGCCTCGTCGATGTACTTCTGTACGTCCGTGACGATGCCCTTGAGCGTGGCCTCCTGCTTTTCGGGACTGACACGCCCCTGCAGTGCAACGCGCGCCTTGAGCAGCGCATCGGTGGCCGGCCGCTGCGCCATGCTGATCGCGACATCCTCGATGTGCCACAGCGCCAGCACCCTTTGAACCAGCGCCTGCTTGTTGCCGTCCGACGATTGCGATGCGGCATTGCCAGCGCTGGTGATGGCGAACAAGGCCACAGCAATAGAGAGAAAGGTGTGTTTCATGAAAGGTCTCTAGAAAATCTGGGTGAACTGGACGCCGAAATAGCGGATCTTGATGCCGCCGGACACGTCCAGTCCGCCGTAGGGGTTGTAGATCGCGTTGAGAAAATTGCTGCAGTTCAGGTTGCAACTGCCATCGGCCGGAACACTGAAGGTGCCCTCGGCATAACTGGCTGTGGCATCGATGCGCAAGCCCTTGCGGGTGACATAGCCCAGCCCCACGCTCTTGATGGCCAGATCGGGCAAAGGCGCAATCAGGTCCATGGCAGAGTTCGGCACCGAGGTGGGGCGTTGCTCATACCCCATGCGCAGTGTCAGCGCGTCCGTGGCCTGAAACTGCAATCCCAGACCATAGGTAATGGTGTTTTTGTAGCCGCGCTTGAGGGTGAGTTTGCTGGGGTCTTCCAGCCCGAACATGCGCGCCATCATCAGCAGGTTGATGTTCTGGTCGAACTGCATGGTGAGCTTGTCCCACTTCTCCCAGTTGCTCCAGCCCGCATCCAGGTTGACCTGCAGCCGCTTGACGGGTTTGATCTTCACGCCCACCTGAACGTGCTCTACAAACGGCAGCTTCATGGTCATGTGCCCGGACTGCTCCGCCGGGATGCTGGTGGGTAACCCCACGACGGCAGCCGCGATCGGTCCGAACAGGCTGGCATACATGCCACGTACAAAATTGTCCAGCGCCGGCTCGGCCTTGAACGTGTACTTGCCCGAGAGCACCGTGTCCGAGCCCCCCTGGTACACCGCACCGATGGCGAACTGGTCGCTCGGCTCCCACAGGACCCCCACATTAACCGTGGGGTCCATGGGCGCCGTGGCCTCGAAGCTGGCCGAAGCGATCTTGTTGAAAGGACGCAACCGCCCTTCCATGCCCCCCCCACAGAGGCCCAGAAAAAAAGCATCCAGCGCGTTTCCGGCGTCACCACACCACGCGTCCTGCAGTTTGCCGATGATGCCCAGCATCGGGTTGGGCATACGCATATCGGTCGACATGGCAAAGGCCTGGTGCGCTATGGGCACCGAGACTCCGAAGCTCAGTGTTTCCGACGCCTTGAAGGACACCGAGGGGGCCGCGTACACCAGCCGCTGCAAGATCACCTTGCGGCCGTCAAAACGACCGGGATCGTTCTCTTCTTTCCGGCTGAACCCCACACCCTGTGTGACATACGCACCGGTGGCAAATGTCCACGGAGAGCCGGGCTCGTTGTAGCTGATGGCAAAGCTGCCACCCACTGCAGCAGGCAAAGGCGCATTGAGCGGACCGATGCCCGGGAGGTACACCGCAGCACTCACCTCCCCGGTGGTGGTGCCCGCAACGGGGTCATCCTTCCAGCCACCAATATCGAAACCCGGTGGCGCCGTGAAACTGGCCGTTGGCGCCAGCGATGCACCAAAGGCGGAAGTTGAAAACCACTGTCCCTTCAGGCGGGAGAGTCCCGCAGGGTTGAAGTGAATCGAGTCCAGTCCCGGTGGGTCTGCTGTTACCGCGTTGCCCAGCGACATGGCCACCACGCTGGTGCCCAGGCTCTCGGACAGGGCCGCGTAGCCAGGCGTGCAAACGCCGGCCAGACTCCCCATCAGGAGCTGGACCGCCAGCGCCCACGGGCTGGGGCCTGCGGCCCGCAATACCTTGCCTTGCATCGGAAGGCGCCTAGAAATTCAAAGGCATATTCACGCCAAAGGTGAAGTCCGGGCTGTCGGAGGTCAGGCCAATCCCCACCGAGAAATTCACCGTGGTCAGTGGAGACACCCGCACACCCAGACCCAGATTCATCATGGCCGATGTCTGGCTGGTGGTCTTGTTCTCCACCGCCTTTCCTGCAGCGTTGATGTAACTCAGTGTTGTGGCTCCGGATATGGACTCCTGGAACGACAACGTGGTGGTGATGTTGTAGGACATGGCGTAGGCAAAACCCACACCAAACCCGAAGGTCTGCCCCGGCTTGACCTCATACAGCGTATTGCCGTTGCGCTTCTGGTCGAGGTTCTTGGCCGGCAATGCGTAGGTCACACTGGCCGAACCAAAAATGGCCACTGGATCAATCACCTTGGACAGATTCACACCCAGCGTGCCGCTGGCATAGCCGGAACCGGTGGAAAGCCCCTGCCCATCCACCACCTCAAAGGGACTGCGTCCGGTCGGCAGCCGTGCGGTGGCGCTGACCGTGATCGACGGCATGGACCGGCTCATCGGAAAGGGCTGAAAACGGGCACCCACAGCAATATCACCAAAACCGTGGATCAGCCCGTCGCTGGTTTCCGACTGCGAATACTTGCTGACGATCGGCACCGTCAGGTTCAGCGTCATGTTGTCCTTGTACCCATAGTCTGCGGACAGGGTGTTGGTGACCGTGTGGCCGCGGGTGTTCTGGATGCTGAAGTTGGTCAGGTTCGTACCATCAAAGCCGGCATCGATCAGCTGCTGCCCGATGTAGGCGTAGTTCAGGTCGTAGGTCAGTGCGCGCTTGCCCTGGCGCAGCAGGGAATACTGCTTGTCGGCGGCTGACAGGGTTTCCTTGAGAACGGTGGCGCTATCCACGTCCCCCTCTTTCTTGGCCAGCGCTTCCCGGGCCGCATCCGTCGAAGTGGCCTGGGCATGGGCCCGCTCCATGGGCAAGGTGGAAACAAACGCTACAAAAGCAATAGCAGACAAGGCACGTGTTCTGGCGGGAACGCGCGGATGGGAATGAAATGGCATGGAAAACTTCATGAATAAGGAATGCATCAACTGCTATTTGCGAAAGGAAAAATTGCCCAGGTTGGACTGCACTGCGCGCTGCAGTCCCTCCAGGTGGTCCAGCCGGGGAAGAACAGCCTCGGCGCGGATCAGATCGCTGTCCACCACACCCAGCTCGCGCTCGGCCAGTGCCAGGCGTGTCAGGGGGGTCTTGCCCTTGGGCGGGTTCAGCAGGAACAGGGTGTTGCGATCCCAGAGCGACTCGAACTCTTCCACCGAGAACACCACATGCCCTGCCGACGGGTCAGCGATGTAGACGACGCCGTCCCGGATGCCCCGAAACACCACAAAATGCTTGAAACCTGCGTAGTCGATCGGCACCACCGCCGGGCTTTGCAGCTCTGCCAGATCGGCCATGGTTCCGCGGTAGCCATTGGCTTCCACGCCCAGCGTGGCGACATAGCGCTTCATGTCGAGTAGCGAAAAACCGCGGCGCGCCTGGATCTTCTCGCGCTCACCATGTTCCAGCATGCCTTCCATGGCCGCCTGCTCGGTCACGGCGATCCCCAGGAAGTTGTTCAACACGGTTACCAGCGCGGCCGATCCGCAGCTGTAGTCGTAGGCCTGGCGGACGATGTTGCGGTACTTGAATTCCGATTGGGGCTCCATGGCCACCCGCTCGGGCGGCGTGGTGCCCCCCACCAGGGCCATCGGCAGTTCGAACTGTTTCGGCGGTGCCTCCTGGAGGGGCACCTGCGTTGCAGCGCCAAAGCCACTGATGCCGGTGGCAAGCACCATGTAAACCAAGGGCCACATATTTCAGTCTCCGCGCTTTGCCATTACTGCGCCCACATGAGGAAGCGGCCGGTCTGTGTGCCAACCCCATGCAACAGCACACCACCCATGTTCTGCTCAGGCAGGACGGCAGCTTGCGGGTCCGTCTGTACGCCAAACGCACGGAATCCAAACTGGTTGGCCGCCACCAGACCCGGCAGCCCGATATCCAGATAGCTGCCACCGGGCTGGTCGGGGCGGGCGGACACATCCACCGTCACGCCCATCAAGTCCAGAGTACCTCGCAGGCCTTGTGCCGCGGCATAGGTTGTGATGCCGTTCACGTTAAAGCTGCGGGTAAAGCGTGCACCGGAGTAAGGCGTTGCCGTGTCAGCGCTGTTGACCTCCAGGTGCAGGTACAGGCTGATGCCCTCACGCCCCACGACCTCTGCCAGGTCCGCGTTGTCCAGTGGTACCGGCTCGGCCGCAACAGAAGCGGCAATGCCAAGCAAGCCCACGCACAGCACAGCCTGGGCAAGCCACACCCGGCCGACGGTCTGGCGCATCCGATGGTTCGCCATGTCAGGGGCCTGCACGCAGTTTCACGTCCAGGTACTGCAACTGCATGCTCGCAATGCGGCTGGCGCCCAGATTCAGGGTGGATGTGGGCAGCTGCGTCACCGGATCGGTGTAGGTCGGCTGGTCGTTGCGAAACGTGATGTTGTCCACCACCACACGGGCCGCAGGCACGTCCTTGGTGGGATCGGTCGGCCAGCCGATACCGATATGCAGATAAGACTGTCCGCCTTCGGTGATGGCGTTGAAGATGCCGGGCTGCGCAGTGACATCCGCCAGCACCCATGCCGAAGTGCCATCCGCAGCGCCCACATGGATACCCGAAAGCTGCAACTCGTTGCCGGCATCGGCACGCCCGCGCGGCCGTAGCGACAGACTGCCCACATCGAAGTGAACGGTCTTGCCAAACAGCACCCCCTCCACTCCCGGTGTGGCTGGCGAGGTGACCTCCAGCGTGCCGCCATAGCTGGCGTAGTCCTGTACCAGCAGTGAGCCGCCGTTGAACACACTGCCCTCGGTGCCCACCACCCAGTCGGTTGCAAACTGCCACTTCAGCAGACCATTGGCATTGCGTGGTTCTGCCATCCGGATGACATCGGGCAGCCCGGGACGCGCCACAATGGACAGGCTGTACGGGTCGCTGAACGTGGACGCGGCATCGTCCGAACGGGACAGCGTGAGTTTGTTGAGTGCGATGTACTGGGCCAGTGCGTTGTCCGCCGTGCTCTTGGCCACATAGGTCAGCGACAGATCGCCAGCGAGCGAATAGTTCACCAGGTTGAACGCCACGCCCGCACCGCGCACCGAGGACAGCTCTGCATCCTCCAGCTCCGTCAGGGCCCAGCCAGATGGCGCCATGCACGCGCAAACCAGAACCACCAAAAACTGTTTGTACAAAGTCAACCGTGCCATGGTGCGCGTCCGTTGGTGCGAATTACTTCGCCACCGGCAAATTGGATGGCACGGCGCCGACCGTGCCGCTGACGCGGTCGCGCAGATTGAGCCAGAACCCGGCCGCCGCCTGTTGGGAGGTCAATCCGGCAATGGCGGGATAGTTCAGGCTTTCTGTCTGCACCGCCAGAAAAAAATCCCGCGTTGCGCCGCTGGTATCGCCGAGCTTCAGGCTGCCTACGGTGGACAGCAACCCATTGGCATTCCAGCGTTTGCCGTCTGCAGACTCCATGTTGGGTGCCAGCATCGAATCAAAATTTACCAATCCGGTATTGGTTGTAAGATCGGCGCGCAAGGTACCGCTCAGGGAGCGGATCTCGGTGCCCATGATGCCTTCCATCCCCTCAAAACCCATGCGCATGCCCACCACCTGGCGCGTGGAGGCATCGGCACCCTGTTTGTAGACAAATTCGAAATACGGGTTGGTGACACGCATCACACGCGTGGCGTCACTGTCGCCCAGCAGATTGCGCCCCAACTGCAGTGTGGCGATATCGATATCTGCACCGGCACCCACGCCGTTGTTCGGACCATTGCGCGCGGCAGCGTATTCACCCAGGCGGATGTCCTTGAAATTGGCACTCAGGCTGATGTCGGCATTGAGCTTCATGCGTGTGAAGTCGTAGCCCATGGAACTGGTGTTGACGAGCTCGATCAGCGCCTGCCCCCACACCTGCGACAACTGGCCATCATCGAGCGGTGCAACCTGCGCATGGGCACCGCCCGCCCACACGAGCGAAGCCAGGAGCCCAACAGTACGAATCATTCGATTGCGTATGGTGATCAGTCCAGTGAATGAGGGGGAAATATTGAACGGGCAAAAATACAAATAGATCTCGCAGCCCAAGCCGCGAGATCCCTGTGAAACCTCCCGGACAGCACTCAGCCGAGCGCCGCCCTTTTCACATACTTAGTTGTGGCCAAACATCCAGACTTTGGTGCCGCCGATGTCCAGATTGCGCAGAGCGATGCCGCCCATGGAAGCGCCGCCGTTGCCGGTGGTCATGGAGGCCACAGAGACTTGCAGACCATTGGTGCCGGACACTGCGGGGATGCCGATCTGGATCACGTCCTGGCCAGTGAAGCCCAGCAGGGGAGCAGCAGCAGTCAGCGCGGCGCCAGCTTGTGCAACGGTCAGGCCTGTGCCCACCAGAGCGCCCACAGCGGCGGTCTGGAAGTCAGCGCCCGACACCACGTCGATGGTGGCAGCAATCACACCGCTGACAGCGATGCCGTTCATGGAAGCGGTGTTGCCGCTGTCGGAGTAAGTGAAGGAACCGATGTTCACTTGCAGGTCGGCAACGATGGACACACCGTCCTGGCCGGCGACTTGCGACAGGGCTTCGTCACTGACGGGTGTCAGAGCGGAAGCAGAGAAAGCGAAGGAAGCGAGCATGGCTGCAACAGCCGACATTTTGAAAAATTTCATGGTGGATCTCCTGAGTGGTTAGTAGGGTTGTTGTCCTGAAAAAAGCCGTTGCAGGCTTGTTGTCAGTACGGCGCAAGTGTGCTTTTTGTTACGTCCATTTACATTGGCTGCGCGGGCCAAAGTAGTGGCTTTTTGTGCCAAAGAAGTGGCCCCTCGGGAATACCCTCAAGACGAAAAACTGGGGGATTTAGGGGTAACCCGCACCGGCGCGTCACGTGATTTAGGGCTTACCCGGATGCGCGGATCGCGCTGGACCTCAGAGCCAGTAATGGACTGAATCCGAACCCGGTTTTTTGCGGGGCCCAAAGACTTTCTCATGGATGCCCATCAGCAGCAGAAGGCAGGTGGCTACCTCACGGCTGAAGCCATTGCGCTGGTGGGCCTGTGGGTCAGTCGCGCTGAGCAGCAGGCCTTCCAGATAGTCGTGGCACTCGGTGTGCCCCCAGTAGGTACGGATGGCTTTGGCCACCCGCGAGTGGCGCGCGCTGATGACATCGAGCGCCTGGTTCATTTGCGCCAGGGCACCGTCCTGCAGCTCCAGCGGCGCAAAACCGCTGGCCATGCGCAGCGCCTGCTCGGCCTGCGCAGCATCCCAATGCGTCCACGCGGCCACCGAGTCGTCCTCGGACACCTCGATGCTGTCTACCCCCAGACGGTTTGATTTCTCCATGCGCGCTGCTCGCTATCGGCGCATGGCAGGCATCTGGCCAAACCAGCGCTTGCAAGCCCGATAGAAGTTGCTGGGGTCAGAGAAGCCCAATGCAAACGTGATCTCGGTCGGGTTGAAGCTGCCTTGCTGGATATAGGTTTCTGCCATCTCCTTGCGCACGGAATCGAGCAAATGGAGAAACGTGGTGCCCTCCTCGGCCAGGCGACGGCAGAGCGAACGTTCACTCATGCCCAGCTGCGCTGCCATTTCCTTGCGGTGCACCTCGCCTTTTTGCAGGGTCTTGACCAACTCCTTGCGGATGCGGTCGCTGATCACCCCCACCGTACGCCGCTGCATCTGCACCACGATCCGCTCGGACAGCTCCAGGATGGCCGGATTGGCCGTCGGTATACGCACCTGCATGCTGGCAGAACACAGTTCGATGGCGCAGCGTGGCGCACCAAACTCCACCTATCCAAAGGTCGTCACCCACAGTTCAGGGTCTTCCGGCATGGGGCCGGGATGGTGCAAACGCAGCACCTTGGACCGCTTGCCGGTAATGATGCGATAGCCCGCCAGCACCATGCAAACAAAAAAGTCGTACAGGGCGGTTGGAATGCTCCGGCGACCCTGAACGACATTCATCACGATCAGGCTGCGGTCCGGCATGGACTGGATATCCATGGTGGCCATCGGCCAGAAAAGGGGCAGATAGCGGGAGACGAACTGCAGGCTCTCCTGCGTGTTGTTGCAGGCCATCAGCATGTGCGACAGCGGCCCAAGAGACCCCAGCGGATGGCGTGCCATGCGCAAGCCCACACGCGGATCACCGGTTGTTTCCTGGGCGATTTCAAAAGCCCGCCCCAGTGCATCGCTGAGTACAGGAGCGGGCAGCTTTTTCGCTACAGCGGAATGGATGCCCGCTTCCTCGCACAGTGCCACGCCATCGAGCCCGAGGTGGTCGAACCCCTTGCACAACGTCTGGTACCAGCCCAGATCGGCACAGGGATTTGTCTTCACCGGTTTCTGCGGTTGTGGGTGCATGCAACAAGGCCGCTTTTTGTTTTATGAGGTCGCGATTGTTGTAAGGATCGCGACAGCGGACAACCGTGTTGACCCTAGGTGACGTAAAAAATGACGGTGACGTAATTTTCCAGAGCACACCATGCGGCACCCATGTTGAGGCCACGGCGGGCTCTGCCCGCGCTGCATTTCACGGCGCCCAGCCTGCATTTCGTCGCAACCTGCTGGCCGGCCTACCCCCGCGTTGGCACAGTTGACCCATCGCAACAAACCATCGCCCCCGTTGCACTGACCCTCTGATTTGTTAACCTCTGGAGAATCCCCATGACTGACTACCCCACACACCCCACCCACCCGCTCACCGCCGAAGAAGAGCGCCTGGCGCGCAGACGCGCCAACAGCAAGATGGGCTGGTACATCCACGCCACCGTGTTTGTGCTGGTCAACGCCGGGCTGGCGTTGCTCTCGGGCCTGCATGGCAAATCCTGGGCGATCTTTCCGGCATTTGGCTGGGGCATTGGCCTGCTGGTGCATGGCTTTGTGGCCTTCGTCTCCTCACCTGGAGCCGTGCTGCGCGAGTCGCTGGTGCAGAAGGAGCGCGACCGCATCGCCAGCGCCAAGGCTCACCGGTAAGGACCATGACTGTGCGCACGTTCAACGGCCCCTCCCTGCTGGCGCACCTGCTGCCGGCGGTGGTGCTCAACAGCGTGATTGCACTGGGCATCACCGCCTTCGGTGAACACGCGTTTTCCAGCAACTGGGTCTATTCGCAGTGCATCGGCCTGTCCATCGGGACCCTCATCATGCTGGGCATCCGCTGGCGCATTCCCGACTGGGAAACACAATGGCGCCGCATCGTCTTCATCGTGCCGCTGGCCGCTGCGGCGGGGTTCCTGCTGGGCACCGCACTGGCTGATGTGCTGCTGGGCAACCACAGCATGGCCTATTGGCGCACCCAGCCGCGCAAGGCCTGGGGCTTTCTTATATTGAGCCTGGTCTCTGGCACGGTGCTCACCTACTTCGCGGCCAGCCGCGCCCAGCTGGCCAAAGAACGGGAGCGCGCCCAGACGGCACAGCGCCACGCCGCCGAATCGCGCCTGCGCCTGCTCGAATCGCAGCTCGAACCCCACATGCTGTTCAACACCCTGGCCAACTTGCGTGCGCTCATCGCGGTGGACCCGGTCCGGGCGCAGACCATGCTGGACCACCTGATTGCCTACCTGCGCGCCACCCTCAGCGCCTCACAGGCTGGCACGCACACGCTGGACCAGGAGTTCGCGCGGCTGCGCGACTACCTGGAACTGATGGCGGTGCGCATGGGCCCACGCCTGCAGTACACCCTGGACCTGCCCGACGCGCTGCGCCAGGTGCAAGTGCCCCCGCTGCTGTTGCAGCCGCTGGTGGAAAACAGCATCCAGCACGGGCTGGAACCCCAGGTGCCAGGCGGCAGCATCACCGTGCGTGCTGCGTCCGACGCAGGCGTGCTGACACTGGAAGTCAGCGACACCGGCAAGGGCCTGGACTCCCGGGCCACGCCGCTTGAAGGCAAAGGCTTTGGCCTGCGCCAGATACGCGAGCGCCTGGTCACCCTGTACGGCACTGAATCTGCTATTAAATTAGTAGCTGGTTCCGCAGGCGGTACGAGGGCTAGCATCACAATTCCCTTAAAAACATGAGCCAGACCTCCGCCACCGCCCTGATTGCCGAAGACGAACCCCTGCTCGCCCAGGCCCTGCAGGCCGAACTGGCGCGGGCCTGGCCTGCGCTGCAGATCGTGGCCACCGTGGGCGACGGTGCCTCGGCCGTGGCGCAAGCGCTGGCGCTGCAGCCGGATGTGCTGTTTTTTGACATCCGCATGCCCGGACTGAGCGGACTGGAGGCCGCCGCCGAGCTGGCTGACCAGTGGGTAACCGACGGCCCCACGGGCAAGTCCTTTCCAGCGCTGGTGTTTGTGACCGCCTACGACCAGTACGCGGTGCAGGCCTTTGAAGCCCAGGCGGTGGACTATGTACTCAAGCCGGTACAGGCCGACCGGCTGGCAAAAACGGTGTCAAAACTGCAGCTAGCCCTCGCCAGACCTGCGCAAGCTGCTATCAATATGGAAGCAAATCTGGAGAAGGCGATGGCGCAGTTGCGTGCGCTGATGGCTGCGCCCGGAAGTCCGGCGGTGGCACCGTTGACCGTGATCCAGGCCAGCGTAGGCAATGCCATCCGCATGGTGCCTATCGACGAAGTGCTCTACTTTGAGGCGGCCGACAAATACGTGCGCGTGGTCACGGCCAGCCATGAATACCTGATACGCACTCCGCTCAAAGACCTCTTGCCACAACTGGACTCCACCACGTTCTGGCAGGTCCACCGCGGCACGCTGGTGCACGCCGCCGCCATCGACGCCGTGCACCGCGACGATGCCGGCAAACTCCATCTCACCCTGCGCGGCCGCACCGAAAAGCTGCCGGTCAGCCGCCTCTACGCCCACCTGTTCAAGGCGATGTAGATCCGCCACGGCGGCAACGGATGCGCCTAGCGCCGGAACTTGCCCGTGTCACTGATGATGGACAGATCGGCAAAGTCCAGGCCGGTGTGGTCATCGCGGCTGTAGCTGACCTCCAGGCCGCCAACGTCAAATTTGCGCAACCCCTCCAGCGCTGACTGAATGCTGTCCCGGTTGAGTTTGGGTCCGGCGCGGCGCAAGGCTTCCACCAGCACCTTGGCCGATACAAACCCTTCCAGCATGGCCGGGCTCACGTCGGTAATGCTTTGCACCCGTGCCAGCTCATTGATTTCCTTCACCACGGCATAGCCCATGGACTGCGGCAACACCTGCGTCACGATGATGCCGCGCGCCAGATCCCCCAGACTCTTGACGAATCCACCCGACGCGTTGTTGGACAGTGTCACAAACTGGGGGGTTCCGCCCGCGGCCTTGACGGCCTTGATGCAATCCACCACCGCAGCACCCGAGCCAATGATCATCACCGCCTGGGCATCGGTCTTGGCAATCTTGGGCGCGATTTTGGAAAAGTCGGGCTTGGCCCGGTCATATTTCTCCACCGCCACAGCGGCCTGCTTTGCAGCATCCAGTCCCCTCTGCGCACCGGTCACCCCGTCGGCGCCAAAGCTGTCATCGGAATGCACCACCGCAATCCGGGTGATGCCGATGGTGGCCAGGTGGGCAATCGCCTTTTCTGCTTCGCGCTGGTAGGTGGCGCGCACGTTGAATACATGCCGCTTCACCGGCTGGTGCAGCACCATGGCGCCAGTGGAGGGCCCCACCAGGGAGACCCCGTGTTTGTCCAGCAGGGGCAGCATGGCCTCGGTATGGGGCGTGCCGCGGGTGAGGAACATCGCCACCACCTCCTTCTCCTCGATCAGCACGCGCGCGTTTTCTGCCGCCAGTTTGGGATCGAACTTGTCATCCATCGAGACCAGTTCAATCTTTTGCCCGTTGATGCCCCCCTTGGCATTGACCGCATTGAGGTAGAGCCTGGCGCCATCGGTGGTCTCCTTCACGCCAGCAGCCACCGGCCCGCTAAAGCCCGCTGACTGCCCAATCAGTATCTGTGCGTGGGCTGCAGTGCCCAGAAGGGCCAGCAGCAACGCCGCCGAAACAGAGGTCCAGAGTTTCATTGATGTGTCTCCATGAATTCGTATAAGGTGCGAAATGCCGGTCTGCACCGGTTTACTTGCGCAAGACTGGGGGGCAGGCTAGCATGCAAAATCGCAAGAATTTCGCAAGGCCCCGTCATGTCAACAATTCGTTACACAACAGTTCCCAACCTGCTGCCGGAAAACAAGATGCGGCTGTACCCCACCAAGGTCATCAACATCATTGGCGGGCCAGGCTGCGACAAGTCCCTCATCTCGTCGGCCATCATCCTGTACCTGCACCTGCAGAACAAGACCGTGGAGACCATCCCCGACTACGCCAAGTCACTGGTGTGGCAGCAAAACTATGAGGTGCTGAAGAACCAGTACTTCATCGCCCAGCGCCAGTTTGAAATGCTCAGCCTGCTCGATGGCCAGGTGCAGTTCCTGATCACGGAGTGCTCCCTGCCCCAGGTGCTGTACTACAACGAAAACTACGCCGAGAACATCTGTGACATTGCCAAGACCCGCGCCCAGATTCTGGAGTGGTACGGGCAGTACGACAACGTGAACATCTTTGTCGAACGTGGCGAGAAAAAGTATGTGCACACGGGCCGCTTCCAGAATGAGGAACAGGCCCGCGTGATCGACCGCGGACTGCGTGATGTGATGGAACGTGAAAAGCTGCCCTACACCGTGCTGCAGCCCAATGTGCAGGAAATCAACGCATTCACCGCCGCACTGATGGAATAGGTGGCATGCCCTTTGCCACACGAACACGCGGGCTAGCCACCGCACTTGCCACCTGGGTTCTGTCCGGCTTGGGCCTGGCACTGGCCGAAGAGCCCATCGTGCTGCACTACTACACGCGTCCGCCGTTCATGGAACGGGACGCCGGCAACCACATCCTGGGCCTGACCGCCACCCCCGCCGCTGACGCCTTCAACAAGGCTGGCATTTCCTTCGTGTGGAAAGAAACCCCTGCCAAGCGGCAACTCGCCGTCATCGCCAGCAACACCGGGCGCGACTGCGGCCTGGGCTGGTACCGCACCGCAGAACGCGACGCCATCGGCAAATTCAGCGTACCCATCCGGTCCGACCGGGCCACCGTGGGCGTGGCACGGCGTGACTTTCAGCCCGGCAGCACGCGGCTGGCCGATATTGTCTCGAACCCCTCGGTGCGGATTTTTCAAAAGGACGGCCTGACCTACGGCCAGGAAATCCCCGGCATTCTGGCCCGCGCCAAAAGCAACGTGCAGGTCCTCACCCGTGACCAGGTCACGCTGGCGCAAATGGTGGGGCTGCAACGTGCCGACTTCATGTTTGCCCTGCCTGAAGAAGCCGAGTTGCTGGTCCAAAGCCCCGCGCTGGCCCGCTATGGCCTCAAGACCATCACCTTCAGCGACATCAAGGGCGGCGACACCCGCCACATCCTGTGCAGCAAGCGTGTCGATGAAGACACCCTGGCCCGGCTCAACCAGGCACTGGTCTCAGTACGACCATAACGCGACCTTAACGCGGCCTCAGGCCTTCGGGCACAAAGCGGGCAAAGCGCGCGTTGATGGCTTCCTCATGGCGCTGCCACCAGACGCCCAGCCATACCACCCCCAAGCCAATCAGCGTGAGCACAAACGGGAACAGCATGCTGTTCTGAAACACCCGGTGCGACAAGTACCCCAGGTAGCCCGCCACGCCCAGCGCCCCCAGCACAGTAAACACCCGCCGCCCGATGGCCGCACCGCCCAGCACCAGCGCCACGTTGAGCAGCGCATACATGAACTTACCAAACTCGCTGCTGGAGTCCCGCATGCTCAGGGAACCCCAGAACATGATGGCGCCAAACAGGTAGAGCCAGAAGGCAAAGTCCTGCCGCCACTCGGGCGTGGCAGAGCGGCGGCTGCGCACATCCACCCACATCGCCAATGCGATGGTGCCGATGCCAAACACCAGCGACACATCGCGCGTGAACTGCCAGTCAAACCCGTGGTTCTGCATGAGCGCATTGGCAATGTCCATGCTCATGTACCAGACCGTCACCGCAATCGGCATCACCATGAACGGCAGCCGGTAGCGCCACAGCATCACCACACCGGCGGCCAGCGTGGCAAATTCGAGCGTGGTCCAGCGCCAGTTGATGAACGTGTGGTAGTCCGAAAAATTGCTGCTGCCCCCGGGCGGCCACAGGCCCAGCAGGCTCTGCACACACCACACCACCAGCGGCACCAGCACCACGGCCAGCGTGGCCAGAATGCCCGCAGGCACCGCCAGGCCACGCGCCTTGAAGTGGTCCGCCACCTTCAGGCAGGCAAACAGGTAGGCCACCCCAATGGCCAGCAGCCCGCCCGCGCCCATGGACTGGAACCCCAGCGTCATGAACAGGCTCATGGCACTAATGGCCACCATGCCGCCAAAGTAATACAGCACGTTGACAAAACCGAACTTGGGCCCGCTGGCAGGCACCATGGGCTTGAGCGCACGCGGCGTGCCCTGGTACTGCGCACCGCCATGGCTCCACCAGTTCCACAGGGCCTTGCCCTGGGCTTCGGTGATGATGCCCTCCCGCACTACATCGTGGATGTCCTGCATGCGCAGGTCCACCACATGCTGGCTGGTATCGGTGAAATCGTCGATTTCCATAGCGGAGCCTCCTACAAAGATCATACCTATGGCCCTCGAAGCATCTCTGTATCCCGACATACCCGCATAGGCAAGACTGTGCAGTGCATCCATGACGTAACGCAAAGTGCATGCCATTGCCCGGTCTAGAATGATTCGGCATGTCCTCCATCGCACCGCCCCATCTGCACCGGCTTGCCAGCTGGCTGGGCCGTGCATTGGTAACCTGCTTTCTGTGCAGCAACATCGCCGCGCTGGCGGCCCCGCTCGCGGTGCGCCACCCTGTCGCCCGCGACGGCTACGAATACCCCATCAAGGTGCTGGACCTGGCCATGCGCAAGTCCGGGGTGGACTATGTGCTGCAACCCATCGGCAAGGTCAGCCTGCAAAGCCGCATACTGAAAACAGTGGCCAGCGGTACCGACCTGGATGTGGCCTGGTCCATGACCTCGGGCCAGCGCGAAGAAGACCTGCTGCCCATCCGCATTCCCATCGACAAAGGCCTGCTGGGCTGGCGCGTCTTCCTCATCCGCGAGAAAGACCGCGCCAAGTTTTCCAGTGTGCGCAAGCCAACCGACCTGCAGCAATTTGAGGCCGGCCAGGGCCACGACTGGCCCGATACCGAAATCCTGCGCAACAACGGCTTCCGGGTACACGGCTATCCCGTGTTCGAGAGCCTGTTTGACATGCTGCAGGTGGGCCGGTTTGACTACTTTCCGCGCTCCATCATGGAAGTGTGGGACGAACAAAGAATCCACGCCGGCAAGGGCCTGGTGGTGGAGCAGACCCTGGTAATGCACTACCCCACCGCCTACTACTTCTTTGTGAACAAGAAAAACACCGCGCTGGCCAGCACCATCGAAATCGGCCTCAAACGCGCCATCAAGGACGGCAGCTTCGACCAGCTCTTCAACCAGGAGTTTGGCGACGACATCCAGCGCAGCCGCATGGCCAGCCGCAAAAAACTGGAGCTGACCAACCCACTACTGCCCCCCAAGACCCCGCTGGGGCAAAAAGAGCTCTGGCTGCAGTTCTAGCGCGGCCGCACCAGGGGCATGCGGTCTAAAATCAGCCGCATGAGCGCCAACACCCCTTCTTCCGCTGCTAACGCCGCCAACGCCCCCGAAACTCCCAAGGTCAGCAACTTCCTGCGCCAGATCATCGAGAACGATCTGGACAAAGGCACCTACGCCGCCCGCAAGTGGGCTGGCAGCCCCGGCGACGCCGCGCACCACGCCGCCGGCCAGCCCGACCCCGCCAAGATCCGCACCCGCTTTCCGCCCGAGCCCAATGGCTACCTGCACATCGGCCACGCCAAGAGCATCTGCCTGAACTTTGGCCTGGCGCGCGACTACGGTGGCGTGTGCCACATGCGCTTTGAC
>CAUJJV010000163.1 GCA_963205375.1 Pseudomonadota bacterium | reverse complement strand
AGCGACTCGTAGTGGCGCAGCATCTTTGCCGAAACACCCGAGCGCCGTGCGGCTTCCCCGATGGAAACAGGAAAGTCGCTGGTGCTGTCGTGCTTCAGCGGCTCATGCGGCAACGGCATAGCCCTCTTCGGTGATGGCGGCGGCCAGCGCCTCGCGCGGCTGGGTGGATTCCACTTGCACCAGGTTCTGGGTGCGGTCGATCTTCACCTCGGCCTGGGGATCCACTTGTCGGAGCGCGCGGGTGACGGCTTTCTCGCAGTGGCCGCAGGTCATGCCGGTGACGGTGAAATTCTGGTTCATGATGGGGATCCTTTGACTGGGTTGGACAGGAAATCATAGTCTGAACCTTTCTATCGTGGGAAGGTCAAGTGCCCCTTGGCTTGACCTTGCCATCATGGGAAGGATTACGCTACACACCATGAATACAAATACTCCTTCCTCCTCCTCGCTGGACATCGGCATTGGTGGCATGACCTGTGCCTCCTGTGTATCCCGGGTGGAGCGGGCACTCAAAAAAGTTCCCGGTGTCAGCGATGCCGCGGTGAACCTCGCCACCGAGTCGGCCCGCATTGCTTATGCCCCTGGCGAGCAGATGGAAGCCCGCCTGCGCCGTGCGGTGCGGGATGCCGGGTATGAGCCGCGGGCAGCCGATGCCGCGGTGATGGCAGAGGGTGCCTCGCCCTGGGCCGGATTTGCCCCTGTGGCCATGGGATTGGCACTCTCGGCCCCTTTGGTGGTGCCCATGGTGGGCGACCTGTTCGGCAAACACTGGATGCTGCCGGCGCTCTGGCAATTTCTGCTCGCGACTCCGGTGCAGTTTGTGCTGGGTGCGCGCTTCTATAAGGCAGGCTGGCATGCGCTCAAGGCGCTGAGCGGCAATATGGACTTGCTGGTGGCGATTGGCACGACGGCGGGCTGGGCCTTGTCGATGTGGCTGTGGCTGACCGCGCCAGACCACAGCGCACACGGCATGCCTGCGATGGAGCCACATCTGTACTTTGAAGGTTCTGCGGTAGTGGTCACGCTGGTGTTGCTGGGCAAGTGGCTGGAGGCCCGGGCCAAGCGACAGACCACCTCGGCGATACGGGCACTGCACGCGCTGCGGCCCGAGGTGGCCCACCTGATCGGCCCGGATGGGGAGGTGGATGTGCCTGTGGGCGAATTGCTGGTGGGGGACCGGGTGGTGGTCAAACCCGGCGAGCGGTTCGCGGTGGACGGTGTGCTGCAGGAAGGCCAGACGCAGGTGGACGAGTCCATGCTCACCGGGGAATCGCTGCCCGTGCCCAAGGAGCCCGGTGGCAAGCTCACGGGGGGCTCCATCAACGGCGATGGCCGGGTGGTCATGCAGGTGCGTGCCGTAGGCAGTGAGACGGTGCTTTCGCACATCATCCGGCTGGTCGAGGATGCCCAGGCGGCCAAGGCCCCCATCCAGCGCCTTGTGGACCAGGTCAGTGCGGTGTTCGTGCCGGTGGTGCTGGTGATTGCCCTGGTGACCCTGCTGGCCTGGTGGCTGACCGGGCATTCGTTTGAGCAGTCGCTGATTTACTGTGTGGCGGTGCTGGTGATTGCCTGCCCCTGTGCCCTGGGCCTGGCTACGCCCGCGGCCATCATGGCGGGGACCGGCGTGGCGGCGAAATACGGCATCCTGATCAAGGACGCGCAGGCCCTGGAGCTGGCCCACAAGGTGGACGTGGTGGCATTCGACAAGACCGGTACGCTGACCGTGGGGCGCCCGGTGCTGACCCGTCTGGTGCCGACGCAGGGGTCCGACGAGGCGCAAGTGCTGGCCCTGGTGGCCAGTCTGCAAAGTGGCAGCGAGCATCCGCTGGCCCGCGCCGTGATGGATGCGGCGCGGGAGCGGGGTGTGGCGTTCGAGGCACCCGACAATGTGCGCGCTGTGCCGGGGCGGGGCACGGAAGGCGAAGTGGGGGTGCGCAGCTTTCTGCTGGGCAGTCTGCGCTGGATGGAGGAACTCGGTGTGCACCTGGAGGCCTTGGCTGAACAGGCCAGTGCCCTCCAATCAGAGGGCGCCACGGTTTCAGCCTTCGTGGAGCGCAGCACCGGCGGTCTGCGGCCCTTGGCCCTGCTGGCTTTCGGCGATGAACCCAAGCCGGGTGCGAAAGCGGCGCTGGCGGCTTTGCGCGCCCGCGGCATCAAGACCGTGATGATTTCCGGGGACAACCGGGGTGCTGCCGAGGCCATGGCGCGACGCCTTGGGCTGGACCCGCAGGCCGGCGAGGTGATGGCTGAAGTCCTGCCCGGTGACAAGGCTGCGCACGTGGTGGCCTTGAAGCAGGGTGGTCATGTCGTGGCCATGGTGGGAGATGGCGTCAATGATGCACCGGCCCTGACGGCAGCCGATGTGGGCATGGCGATGGCCAACCCCGGTGGCGGAGGAACGGACGTGGCCATGCACGCGGCGGGTATCACCCTGATGCGCGGCGACCCCCTGCTGGTGGCGGCGGCACTCGATATTTCAGACCGCACAGTGTCAAAGATTCGACAGAATCTGTTCTGGGCTTTTGCCTACAATGCTGCGGGCATACCGCTGGCGGCATTGGGGTATCTGAACCCGGTTCTGGCAGGTGCGGCCATGGCCATGAGTTCGGTGAGTGTGATGAGCAACGCGTTGTTGCTCAAGCGCTGGAAACCCTGAACGTTAAGAACTGTTGGAGATATCCCCATGCTGACCCTGATGCGCCTTTTTACGATTCGCTTTCGCATGCTCAGTGCCATTGCTGTGGTGCTGGGCCTGCTCTCGATTCTGGGGGGCGTGGGACTGTGAAGCATGTTCCGCATGCAGGCGCTCAGCCAGGACTTCATGGACCATACGTTTGCCGATGCCGGGCGTCTCTCCCGGCTCCAGTTTGAACTGGGCCGTACGCGTGTGGCCGAGAAGGAAATGGTCATCCACTATGAGTCGGCCACGGCGGTGAAGGATGCCCATGGCCGCTGGCAGATCAGTGTCAAGAACGCACTGGAGCAGGCGCAGGCGCTCTCCAGCGCGGGGAGCCAGACGGTGGCCCGTGCTGCGCAAACCGCCCGTACCCATATTGATGGCTATGCCGCAGCCATGGCGCCTGTGGTGACGCAGCTCTCCGGTGGGGCAGTGCCCAGTGCCACCGTGGGCAATAGTTTGCTGACCAAGGCCAACCAGGAGTTTGCCGAGCTGGAAAAGCAGCTTCTGGCGCTGGAGGATCTGGTGCAGAAGCAGGCCGGTGCCGCCGTGAAGGAACAGGAGGACGCCAGCGGGACTTCCAAGCTGCTGTTTGCCCTGGCCTTGGTGCTCACCATTGTGGTGGTGGGTCCGTTGACCTGGTTGAACATGCTGTCCATCTGCAAGCCGGTGGAACAGGCGCGAGGTTTTGCCCAGGCGATTACCAGTGGTGACCTGTCGGTGGATATCCGTGTGGAGGGCAGTGACGAGCTGTCCGACCTGATGCGGTCGCTTGACGGCATGCGTGACAGTCTGGCCAATACCGTGGGCCACATGCGCGACGCCAGTGAAAACATTGCCTCCGCCAGTCAGGAAATTGCCTCCGGCAACCAGGACTTGTCGGTGCGGACCGAACGCGCGGCCAGCAATGTGCAGAGCATGGTGTCGTCTATTTCCGAGCTGTTGGGGACTGTGCAGCAGACTGCATCGTTCGCGCAGACGGCCAACCAGCTGGCCAGCGCGGCCTCCGGCCAGGCTTCACGCGGTGGCGAGGTCGTTACGCATGTGGTGACCAGCATGCATGAGATTTCGGGTGCCAGCCGCAAGATTGGCGACATCATCGGGTTGATCGATTCGATTGCGTTCCAGACCAACATCCTGGCACTCAACGCCGCCGTGGAGGCGGCGCGTGCCGGTGAGCAGGGGCGCGGGTTTGCGGTGGTGGCCAGCGAGGTGCGTTCGCTGGCGGCGTGCGCCTGGCCGAGGAAGCCGGCACGGCCATGCAGGAAATGGTCAGTGGCGCGCAGCGGGTGGGCGGCATCATTGGTGAAATTTCCTCGGCATCGGTGGAGCAGTCGCAGGGTATTTCCAGTGTGAACCAGACGGTGACCGAAATCGACCAGATGACCCAGCAGAACGCTGCACTGGTGGAGCAGTCGGCGGCAGCAGCAGAGTCCCTGCGCGAGCAGGCAGAGCGTCTGGCCCAGCTGGTGCGGCAGTTCCGCCTGCGCGAGGGTGTGGTGCATGCGGGTCAGTCGCTGCGGATTGGCTCAGCTTAAACAGGGTTGACCTGAATCAATATCCGCCCGCTGCGGCTGTGCGAACCTTGTACTCCAATAAGGAGACACGACATGCTCAGACAAAGCCTGCAGATCATTCAGGAAGAACATACGGCACTGGCCGCCATGCTGCGCTCACTCAGCATGATGGTGGATCGGGGGCCGGACGATGAACCGGAGCGCTACTTCGATGTGTTGCGTGCCATGCTTTTCTATGTGGATGAGTTCCCCGAGAAGTTGCACCACACCAAGGAATCCAACTTGTTGTTTCCGCGGGTTGCACGTCTGGCGCCAGAGACCCAGGAAGCCATTGCCCGCCTGGAAAAAGACCATGCCATGAGCGAAGCGGGAGTACGTGAATTGCAGCACCTGCTGCTGGCGTGGGAACTGGTAGGTGATTCCCGCCGCGTGGCATTTGAAGAAGCGACCCGGCGCTATATCGCTGCCTACCTGGAGCACATGCACCTCGAAGAATCTGCCATTCTTCCCATAGCAAGGAAGGTGCTGTCCGACGAGGACTGGAAGGAACTGGACACCGCGTTTGCAACCAATTGCGACCCGCTGACTGGCAAATACCCACGCGATCCGATGTACGACCGCCTGTTCACCCGCATCGTGATGCGGGCACCCGCGCCCATTGGTCTGGGTGATGCCTGAATTAGCTTGCAGCCCTCGTCCACTGGGCGTGAGCTGCTTCTAAAATTATAGCGTTGGGTAGTCGGTGTAGCCGGCTGCACCACCGCCGTAGTACGTCATGCGGTCGCCTGCATTGAGCGCAGCCCCTTCGCGCAGGCGGCGCGTGAGGTCCGGGTTGGCAATGAAGGGCCGGCCAAACGCCACCAGGTCGGCACCGTTGTCCAGCGCCTGATCGGCCAGCGCGCGGTCATAGGCGTTGTTTACCATCCAGGCTGCGGCACCGCCCGCGGCGCGATACGCATTACGCAAGGCAACGTAATCGAAGGCTTTGTCGCCCTGCACATAGTCGCGTGGCCCACCGGTGGAGCCCTCAATCACATGCAGGTAAGCCAGCTTCATGGGCGCCAGTTGCAGGACCACGTGCTCGAACAGTGGCTGGGGTTGTGGATCGGCCGCGTCGTTGGCCGGGGTGACGGGTGAAATGCGCAGGCCCACCTTGTCACCACCGATTTCATCGCAGACGGCTTGCATGACCTCGACCAGCAAACGCGCGCGGTTTTCGATGCTGCCGCCGTAGGTGTCGGTGCGCTGGTTAGAGCCCGCGCGCAGGAACTGGTCGAGCAGGTAGCCGTTAGCCCCGTGGACTTCCACCCCATCAAAACCCGCAGCAACGGCATTGCGTGCGGCGCGGCGGTAGTCCTGCACGATGCCGGGCAATTCAGCGATGTCGAGGGCACGCGGTGCGGAGGTGTCAACGAATTTGGGCACACCGTTCTGAATCAGTACGGTCTTGGTCTTGGCCGTCAGTGCTGACGGCGCGACCGGTGGCTGGCCACCGGGCTGCAGGTCGACGTGCGAGACACGGCCTACATGCCAGAGTTGCATGAAGATCTTGCCGCCCGCCGCATGCACTGCGGCAGTCACAGGCTTCCAGGCCTCGACCTGGGCATCGCTCCAGATGCCGGGTACGTCCGAATAGCCCTGGCCCTGGTGGCTGATGGCGGTGGCCTCCGAGACGATCAGGCCCGCACCATTCTTCGGGTCGGCCCGCTGGGTGTAGTAGGTTGCCATCAGGGCAGTGGGCAGGGCACCGGGCGCACGGTTGCGCGTCAGCGGGGCCATGACAACGCGGTTGGCCAGGGTGAGGCTGCCGATCTGGAGGGGGGAGAACAAAGTGGTCATGCAAAAGCTCTTGGATAGGGGAAGTACACAGGTGCTGTCGTTGCAGCAAAATGCAAGCTCCAATGTACGGGATGGGGACGCTTTTGCAGACACCTTTGCGACAACTGTTATGGCTGGCAGCCGCGCTTTCCATGGGTGCGGCCGTGTCGCTGGGGATCACCCGCTTTGCCTACGGTTTGCTGCTGCCGGCCATGCGCTCGGATCTGGGCTGGACCTACACGCTCGCGGGTGGCATGAACACGGCCAATGCGCTGGGGTATTTTCTGGGGGCCCTGGCCACGCCATGGCTGATGCGCCGTCTGGGCCCTTCCACTTTGCTGTGGACCGGGGCGTTGCTGGCCAGTAGCTTCATGGCGCTTAGTGGATTTTTTGTGGAAGCCACACCGCTGCTGGTGCAGCGCTTGCTGGCGGGTGTGGCCAGCGCACTGGTGTTCATCGCTGGCGGTTTGCTGGCGGCCCGGCTCGGGGCGCAGGACCCGCAGCGTGGCGGCCTGTTGCTGGGGATGTATTACGGTGGCACCGGTGTGGGCATTGTGCTTTCGGCGGTGCTGGTGCCCTGGGTGCTGGACATTGCCCAGGCGCAGGCCCACGGCTGGCGCTGGGCCTGGTGGGCTCTGGCTCTGCTGTGTGTGCTGGCCAGCCTGCTGTTGCTGTGGCCGGCCCGGCTGATGGGCCAGTGGGCACAGCCGGCGGCGGCTGCGCAGGCGGCCCACATGGAGTTTCGCTGGCACCCGTTTCGCTACGGGTTGGCGGGTTACACCCTGTTTGGCGTGGGTTACATCGGCTACATGACCTTTGTGGTGGCGCTGTTGCGCGCACAGGGCAGCAGCACGCTGGCGGTGACCGTGTTTTATGCCCTGCTGGGGCTGGCGGTCATGGCGTCCAGTCGCATCTGGGCTGCCCTGCTGGACCGCCACAAGGGCGGGCGGTCCATGGCGACGTTGAACGCCTTGCTGGGGCTGGCTACGGTATTACCCGCGCTGACCCAGTCCTGGCCCGTGGTGCTGGCATCGGGGCTGTTGTTTGGCGGGGTGTTTCTGTCGGTGGTGGCGTCCACTACGGCACTGGTGCGCCACAACTTGCCACCCAGTGCCTGGGCTGCGGGGATCAGTGCATTCACCACCGTATTTGCAGCCGGGCAGATCATTGGCCCGACCGTGGTGGGCTGGATTGCCGACGGCCCCGGCGGGCTGGCGCGTGGGCTGGTCTTTTCCGCCTTTGCCTTGTGGTTGGGTGCCTTGCTGGCGTTGAAGCAGAAAGCACTTTAAAGGCGGGATTGCACGAAGTTTTCCAGCGGGTCGATGTGCAGTGGATGGCTGATGTAGTAGCCCTGGAAGTTCTGGCAGCCCCTCTGTGACAGGAACTCCATCTGGGCGGCCGTTTCCACCCCTTCGGCGATGACGTTGAGCCCCAGGGTCTGCGCCAGAACGATCACCATGCGCGCAATGGCTGCATCACTCGGGTCCAGCAGTACATCACGCACAAAACTGCGATCGATCTTGAGTTGGGCCAGGGGCAATTTCTTGAGGTAGGAAAGGGAGGAGTAGCCGGTGCCGAAATCGTCCAGCGAAAAGGTGATGCCATGCGCTTTGAGTGCGGTCATCTTTTCAATGACGGACGCCACGTTGTCGATCAGCATGCTTTCCGTCAGCTCCAGTTTGAGGAGTCGGGGGTTGGCACCGGTGTGCTCCAGAGTCGCCAGTACCTGTTCAACAAAGTCCACCTGCTGGAACTGGCGGGCACTGACGTTGACGGAGATGGTCAGGGACGCGAACCCGGGACGCTTTGCCCAGCGGGCCAGCTGGCTGCAGGCCGTTTCCAGAATCCAGGTTCCCAGGGTGAGGATGAGGTTGGTTTCTTCGGCGAGGCGAATGAACTCAACCGGTGGTACCAGACCGCGCCCGGGGTGTTGCCAGCGGACCAGTGCCTCTACACCGGTCACCTTGCCGGTGGCATCGATCTGGGGCTGGTAGTGCAGCAGGAACTGGTGTTGCTGGACGGCAGTACGCAACTCGGACTCCAGCTGCACCAGGGCGGTAATGGCGGCCTGCATGTCAGGATCAAAAAAGCGGATGGTGTTGCGTCCGGCCGACTTGGCCTGGTACATGGCCGTGTCGGCACGTTTGAGCGGCTCTTCGAGTCGTTCCAGCTGGTCGCCGAACAGGGTGATACCGATGCTGGCCGTGTTGTGAAAGTGGATGTCGCCGATCCGGTAGTTCTGGTCCAGCGTGCCCAGAATCTTTTCGGATACGGCTTCCGCCTGGCTGGCGGCCACCAGCGCGCTTCCACTGAGGTTGTCGAGCATGACGACAAACTCGTCTCCACCCAGACGTGACACAGTGTCTCCTTCGCGGACACACGCGCCCAGACGGCTGGCCACCTGTTGCAGGAGCTGGTCGCCCTTGTTGTGTCCGTGCGTGTCGTTGAGGGTCTTGAAGTTGTCGAGGTCGATGAACAGCAGGCCGCCGTGCAGCTGGTTGCGGTGGGTCTTGGCCAGGGCCAGTTCCAGACGGTCGAGCAGCAGGCGTCGGTTGGGCAATCCGGTCAGGGAGTCGTAGAAGGCCAGGTTCTGGATTTTCTCTTCTGCTGCTTTGCGTTCGGAGATGTCTGTGACGAAACCCAGTATGCAGGGCGTACCGTCGTAGTCAATGATTTCCCCCGATATGCTGACATTGCGCTGGCTCCCGTTCTTGTGGATCCACGTGGTTTCGTAGTCAACGATGCTGCCGCGTTCCATCAGGGTCTTTACCCAGCGCTTGCGTCCCTCCGGGCTGGGCCACAGTCCGATGTCCTGTATTGTGTGGCCAATGAGTTCGGTGCGTGTCCAGCCGAAGTCCCGTGCGTACTTGTCATTGGCCTCGACAAAGCGGCCTTCTCGCAGGGTGGCAATGGAGGCCGCGACCGGACTGGATTTGAACGCAGTAGAGAACTTTTTCTCGGATTGCTGCAGGCTCAGTTCCGCGATTTTTCTGTCGTTGATGTCCTGCGTAATGCCGAGTATGCGGGTGCTGTTTCCCACGGTGGAGGGGCCGAATTCGGCCTTTTGGCGTATCCAGCGGATGGCGTCACCCACCACAATCCGGTGTTCGTAATCGAATGCGCTTTTGTTTTCCAGAACCGACTGCATGGTGTGCAGCAGGTTCTGGCGGTCTTCCGGGTGGGTGTGTGCGACGTACTGTTTCTGGTTGAGGGTGCTCCCAAGTGGAATACCCAGAATCCGGCAGGTTTCATCCGAGGGGTACACCGTGTCTGTCGTCAGGTCATACACCCAGCTGCCCACCCTGGCCACAGCCTGGGCCTGGTGCAACTCGGATTTGGTGCGTTCAAGATCACGTGTGCGTTGGGAGAAATCGTGGTTGATGGCATTCAATTCCTGCAGCCGTCGCTGGTAGGCCTGCACCAGGGAATGCACCAAAAGGGCCGCCGTGGCAAAGACGCAGATTTGAACCAGGCCCTGGAGCGCCGGTGGAGACTCCGGTGCCCTGGGCAGGCCACCATAGGCACCGGCCCAGATCACACCAATGGTGAATATCGATGTCAACGCTGCAGTCACGATGGCCGCTTTCGTGTGGGTGAGCCACCCCAGCATGAAGATGATGAGCGGGAAGATGTACTGGACCGGGGCGCTAACACCACCACCGACCACCACCATCACAGCCACACACATCCACATGCCCACTGCCAGGCTGGCGATGGCGGGCTGGATCTGTCCGCGACGCATCAGGTACCAGCCCACAACGCCGACGATTCCCATGGGCACCGGCCACAGGGCGCGGTCTTTCATATTGGGAACAAAGAAATAGATCGCGAGAACGACCGCAGCGACGCTCAGCAGAATGGCCCAAATGGCGTATTTCAGGAACGCAACCGACGGCTCCCAGGTATGTGGGTTGTAGACCTCTTCGTCATTCTGTTGCGTGGGGGGTGGCAGCGTCGCGATGACATTCTCCTGTCAGCCTGTGGATGGATATCCCCGACTTCTTTCGTTCCTTTCGCCCATGGTAGCGCAATACCCCGGTGCGTTTATCCCGACGGCAAGTTGGCAGGTAGCGGGGTCGTGACAATCAGGCGTGCATCCCGCAAAGCCGCCGTGCGGTGGTGCACGATGGCCTGGTAGGCAGGAGATTGCAGCATTTCCACAAAAGCATCGCGTGACGG
>CAUJJV010000162.1 GCA_963205375.1 Pseudomonadota bacterium | reverse complement strand
CTGACCACCCAGATTGACGACGGCATCCTGACCCTGACGCTGAACCGGCCCGAGCAGATGAACGCCTTTACCGTGGAGATGGCGCACGAACTGGTCGATGTCTACCGCTCGGCCAGCGCAAATGACGCGGTGCGCGCGATTGTGGTGACCGGTGCCGGCAAGGCATTCTGCGCGGGCATGGACCTGAGCCGGCCCGGCAATGTATTCGGATTGAACGAAGACCTGCAACCGACCCTGCAGGACATGCAGGAGCGGCTGGACGACCCGGAGGTGCTGCAGGGCGTGCGCGATACCGGCGGTCTGATTTCACTGGCGGTGTACGACTGCACCAAGCCGGTTATCGGCGCCATCAATGGTGCCGCGGTCGGCATTGGCGCCACCATGACCCTGCCCATGGATGTGCGGCTGGCATCCGACAAGGCTCGCATCGGCTTTGTGTTCGGCCGCATCGGGATCGTGCCCGAAGCCTGTTCGAGCTGGTTCCTGCCACGCATCGTAGGCATTTCGCAGGCACTGGAGTGGGCCTATTGCGCCGACATCCTGACACCCGAGGAAGCCCTGCAGGGGCGGCTGATCAAGGCCATCGTGCCGCACGACCAGCTGCTGGCCGAGGCACACAAACTGGCCCACCGCATGACAGACGGGCGCTCCCCCGTGGGCATCGCCCTGACGCGCCAGATGATGTACCGCAACTCGGCGCCGCCGCATCCGCAGGAAGCGCACAAAGTGGATTCGCTGGCCATGTTCTACACCAGCGTGAACGATGGCAAGGAGGGCGTGCGTGCGTTTCTGGAGAAACGGCCTGCGCAATTCACGAGCCGGACGTCCACCGACATGCCAGGGTTCTATCCCTGGTGGTGAGCTGGCTTGGTTTGCTATCAATTAAGTAGCTGCGCTCCCAAGAGATACGGGGGCTGGAGGCCAAATTGACCTCTAATCGCCCAGCACTACGCCCTCGCGTCGAGGATCTGCGCCACCAAAGTAGCCGGCCGGCGTGCGCTGTATCGCCTGCACGCCGCTGGGCAGGGGCAGTTCGGTAACCGGGTGGTCGCGCTCGCGCAGGGCCTGGTTGGTGTCCGGTGGAAAGCGATTTTCTTCCAGCAGCACCGGACCACCGAGTGTGCCGAAGTTGGGCAGGTTGATGGCCTGCTGCGCATCCAGCCCCCAGTTCAGCATGCCGTACAGCGCCTTGGCCGTGAAATGGATGATGAAGGCACCGCCCGGGCTGCCCGTACTCATGACCAACTGGCCGCTGGTTTGGTCCAACACCAGCGTGGGCGCCATCGACGAGCGCGGCCGCTTGCCGGGCTCGACCCGGTTGGCCACCGGTCTGCCATCCGCATCGGCAGGGGTGAAGCTGAAGTCGGTGAGTTCGTTGTTGAGTAAAAAGCCGCCGCGCAGCCCGAGGCCGCGGTTGACCATCAGCCGGGCGCCCCAGCCGTCTTCGATGGTGGTGGTCATGGCCAGGGCCTGGCCCCAGCGGTCGACGATGGAGATATGTGACGTGCCGTACTCGGGCTGGTCCGGCATCGGGGCGTAGGCCACGGGCACTTTGCCTGGTGTGCCCGCAGGAGCCACCTTCATGCGCTTGCCCAAAGGGCCACCGTCCATGCGCTTGGCGCGGGCCGCCAGGTAGGCTGGCTCCAGCAGGCTGCCCCAGGAACCGGCTGGCGCCTGCACAAAGTCGGGGTCGGCCACGTACTGGGCCCGGTCGGCAAACGCCAGGCGCGCAGCTTCGGTGTAGAGGTGCAGCCAGTCGGCGGTGGGCAGGCCCTGCGCCAGCGGCAATCGCTGGGCGTCGGTACTTTGCAGCAGGCCCAGAATCTGGCCCACGGCCAGCGCACCCGAGCTGGGCGGCGGCATGCCGCAGATGCGATACGCCCTGGCGGGTGCGGCAGCCGCGTAATCAAAGCACAGCGGTTCGCGCACCTTGGGCGTGTAGGCCTGCAGGTCTTGCAGCGAGAGCGTGCCCGGATTGGTGGGATGCTGGTGCACCTTGTCCACCATGGCCTGGGCGATATCCCCCCGCATGAGTGCGTCTGGTCCTTCGCGGGCCAAGCGCTGCAGCACGGCGGCCAGCTCCGGGTTGCGCAGCAGGTGCCCGGCGGGCCAGGGCTTGCCATCGGTGTCGAAGAAGTAGGCCGCAGCCACCGGGTCTTTGGCCAGATGCGGATCGGCGGCCAGCAGAGTGGCCATGCGCGGGCTCACCCGGAAGCCCTGCGTGGCCAGTGCCACGGCAGGCTGGAACAGGTCCGCCCAGGGCAGCTTGCCGTGCCGCTGGTGGGCCAGCGCCAGCATGCGCACCGTGCCTGGCACGCCGACCGAACGGCCACCGACCACCGCATCGGCGAACGGCATCGGCCGCCCACTGGCATCCAGAAACAGTCCTGGTGTGGCACCGGCCGGCGCAGTTTCGCGCCCGTCATAGGCCTGCACCTGGTGCCCGTCAAAGTGCAGCAGGAAGGCGCCGCCGCCAATGCCGCTGGATTGGGGCTCGACCAGGGTGAGCACCATTTGCACTGCAATCGCGGCGTCCACCGCGCTGCCACCCGCCTGCAGGATCTGCTGGCCGGCCTCGGTCCCCAGCGGGTTGGCTGCGGCCACGGCGTAGGTGCGGGTGGCCCAGCCGGGCTTGGCAACCTGGCCACTGGCGCCCTCGGGTTGCGCAGATGCGTCAGAACCCGGAACCGCCGATGGGTGTGCACACCCGGCCAGCCACAGGCAAACCGCCGCCAGGGCGGCCCAGCCAAAGTTTCGGCAGGCGCGCATGGATTCGGCCTGGTTATTTCTGGCGCGGCGTGCGGCCGAGCGTGTAGAACTCGGGGTTGGGCAGCATGCCGGTGACATTGGCCATGCGGTTGGACAGTCCAAAGAACGCGGTGATGGCCGCGATGTCCCAGATGTCTTCGTCATTGAAGCCATGGGCATGCAGCGTTTTGAAGTCGGCGTCTTCGACCTGGTCGCTGTTCTTGCAGACCTTCATGGCGAAGTCCAGCATGGCGCGCTGGCGTGGGGTGATGTCGGCCTTGCGGTAGTTCACGGCCACCTGGTCCGCCACCAGTGGTTTCTTCTCGTAGATGCGCAGGATGGCGCCGTGGGCTACCACGCAGTACAGGCAGTGATTGGCTGCGCTGGTGGTGGTGACGATCATTTCGCGGTCGCCCTTGGTGAGGTTGGATTCCTCGCGCAGCATCAGCGCATCGTGGTAGGCAAAGAACGCACGCCACTCGGCAGGGCGGCGGCCGAATGCCAGGAACACGTTGGGAATGAAACCGGACTTTTCCTGCACTTCCAAAATTTTGGCGCGGATGTCTTCGGGCAGGCTGTTGAGATCGGGGACGGGGTAGCGGACCATGGCAATGTTCTCCTTTTGTCTTTGAAACCATTATCCTTCTGCTCTTTGACATCCGGCTGAGGAACAGAACGATGAACACTGCATACGACAAGGGGCTTGCCACGCGCAAGCAGGTGATGGGCGAGGACTTTGTGGCGGCGGCCGTAGCGAACACCACGGCCTTCACCCAGCCGATTCAGGACCATATCAACCGTGCGGCCTGGGGCGACACCTGGCAGCGCCCGGGGCTCGACCTGAAGACTCGCAGCCTGATCACCGTGGCCATGTTGACCGCTTTGGGCAAGCAGAACGAACTCAAGGGCCACGTGCGCGGCGCACTGAACAACGGCGCGACGGTCGAGGAACTGCAGGAAGTGCTGCTGCATGCGGCCATCTACTGCGGTGTGCCCGCCTCGGTGGAGGCTTTTCGTACTGCCAACGAGGTGGTTGGCGTGCAGAAATAAGGTATTTTGGGGTTGTAGCCCCCGTCGATAGTGCGCAAGCAGCTATAAAAAGTGTAGCGTCTGTACGGCCGGAATATCAGTAGTGCGGCGGCAGATCGTCGCGCAGGTTGCGGATGGGGGCATCGCCAGACTGCGGGCTTTGCTGGCGCAATGCAATCACTTCGCGGGTCAGGGCGTCAATCTGCTCCTGCTGGCGGATGATGACCTGGTCGAGCTTGTCCAGCAGGTCTTCCTGAAAGCTGAGCTTGATTTCCAGTTCCGTGGTGCGTTGTTCCAGTTGCGTGTGTTCAGTCATGCGCGCACTGTACTGTGGTTTCCAGTCATAGGGATGTTGTGCCCAACGCTATTGCCGGCGTCGGACAATCCTGCCAAACCACTGCGCCACGTCATCCACGTAGGTAAACACCGCGGGTATCACCAGCAGGCTCAGGAACGTCGAGGTGATCAGGCCACCAATCACCGCAATCGCCATCGGTGCGCGAAAACTCGTATCGGCCGCGCCCAGGCCCACCGCAATCGGCAGCATGCCCGCACCCATGGCCAGCGTGGTCATGATGATGGGCCGGGCGCGCTTGTGGCACGCGTCCAGCAGCGCGTCCCAGCGTGACATGCCGTGTTCCCGGCGTGCCAGGATGGCGTATTCCACCAGCAGGATCGAGTTCTTGGTGGCCACGCCCATCAGCATGATCAGGCCGATCAGAGACGGCATGGAAAAACTCTTGTCGGCCAGCAGCAGGCCAACGAACGCGCCACCCAGCGAGAGCGGCAGGGCGGCCAGAATCGTCACTGGATGCAGGAAGCTCTTGAACAGCAGCACCAGCACGATGTAGATGCACAGCACGCCGGTGAGCATGGCCAGCCCGAAGCTGGCAAACAGCTCGCCCATGATCTCGGCATCGCCCACTTCCACCACCTTGACACCGGGCGGCAGGTTCTGGATGGCCGGCAATTGCTGCACGGCAGCCGCCACATCACCGAGTGGCATGCCCGAGAGCTCAATCTCGAAATTGATGTTGCGCGAGCGGTCATAGCGGTCAATCACGGCCGGGCCACCGGCCACCTCCAGCGTGGCGACCTGGCTGAGCATCACCGGTCCCTTGACGCCGGGCACCATCAGGCGCCCCAACAG
>CAUJJV010000161.1 GCA_963205375.1 Pseudomonadota bacterium | reverse complement strand
GCTCGAGAGCCAGCCTCACGCCGCCAACTGTGCCAGCCACGGCGCCGCGCGGCGAACCTGGAGTCGCCCCCGGTCTTGTTCCTGGCGCAGGTGCTGAACCACTTGAACCGCTTGCGTTTCAGGAAACTCGTCGGCAAAGCGCAGCAAGGCGCGCTGCGGTTGATCGTCACTGAGCTTGCATTCGATCAGGTGGGTGAGCGCCTGGTCGCGCGACAGCACGAAGTCCACCTCGGCACCGTCCTTGGTCCTCAGGTAGTGCAGCCCGGTGGATTGCCCCTGTGCGTCGGCCAGGAACTGAACGTGCTTGAGCAGCATGCCCGCCAACGCGTTCTCCAGCCGCAGCCCTGCATCGCCACGCACCAGGCCTGTGTCATAGAAGTAGACCTTGGGCGACTGCAGGATCGAGCGGGCGATGTTGTGGTGCCAGGGCTGCACCGTGAACACGATGAACAGGGCCTGAAGGATGTCGAGGTAGCGCTTCAACGTTGAAGGCGACACCGCCAGATCGCGTGCGATCGATGCCAACGACAGCGGCGAGCCGACCCGCTCGCGCAGCAGTTCGACGAACAACCGCATCGTGCCGATCTCATTCACGCGGGAGAACTCCAGCACGTCCTCGCGGATCAGGTCGGTGATGTACTGGGCCCGCCAACGGTCGGCCTGCACACCGTCTTCAGCCAGACAGGGTTCCGGAAAGCCTCCGCGTGCCAGGAGGTGATCCAGCGCGGCATCGGGCTGCGGCTGTGACTCGTGTTGTTCGCACCATTCGCGCACGGAAATCGGGTGCAGCCGGTAGGCGAAGTACCGGCCCGCCAGCGATTCGCCGCTTTGACGGAAGGTTTCCATGCGTGCGCTGCCCGTCACCAGCAGGGCCTGATCGGCCGGTCGTCCGTCCACCACACCCTTGAGCCACTGCTTCCAGCCGGGCATCTTGTGGATCTCGTCCATCACCAGCAGCCGGCTGTCCAGTGGCCAGCTCTGGCGCTGCAGCACGGCGCGATCGGCCGCAACGTCCCAGTTCAGGTAGTGCGCGGGGCTGCGGCCGGCCATCAACTGCCGCGCCAAGGTGGTCTTTCCCACCTGCCGCGGTCCGGTCAGCACCACCATCTTTCGGTTGAGATCGGTGCGAACCAGTTCATCCAGATAGCGCTTCATCCGACCATTTTATGGTTGACTGCAAAAAAGTCGCGACTTTCTTCCAGTTGGCTGCAATTTGGTCGCACCTGGCATTCCAGACCGGGCCCACCTGGAGCCACGGCGCGCCGTCTTCCTGACCTGCCATCCAGAGGGGCGCGCTGCTGCGGCAGGCTCAATGCCTGATCCACCTTCAAACGATCGGCGCTCCAGCCTGCCCTCGTTCGCCGCTTTGACAGGGGTCAACCCGGGCGCTGCGTCCCCGGGCGCAGACTTGCCATGGGTTCCTCTTCAACTGAAAGGCACGATCATGAGCGACACGCAGGAGCAATGGCAGGCCCTGGTGGACCGTCTGCGTCAGGAGCGCGACGAACTTCGATTGAAGCTGCACCTGGGCACCGCCGAGGCCCGCGACGAGTGGGACAAGGTGGAAGCCAGGTGGGCGGAGGTGGAAGCCCGCATGCCCCAGCTCAAGGCCGAACTGCGGGACGGCGGGCAGAACCTGCGCGCGGCGCTGGACATGGTGACCGAAGAGATCTCCAGCCGCTACGAGCGCATCCGCAAGCTGTTCTGATCTGACCGGCTGCGGTTGCAGCAACGGGCTGAAGGCGCCAATTCCTGACACCCCTGGATGAGGGGGTTTGGCGGCCTCGTCGTGCAGGACGCGACACGGCTCGTCGCACAAGGCGCGCACCATCGACCTCAGTCAGTGGAGGTCGAACGACATGTCCAGAACGTCGAAGGGGGCCTGACCGATGGTTGCCCCCACCGCGCGCCGCAAGGCCCGAGTGTCCGCACTCGACACGGTGATCCTGGCGCTGGAGCTGCTCAAGCGCATCCCGCGGGGTCGGCGGGTCACCGCGGCGCAACTGCATGAGCAGCTGGCGGATCAGGGTTTTCAGCGCGACCTGCGCTCCATCCAGCGTCAACTGGAGGTGCTGTCGGAGCACTTCGACATCGAACGTGACGACCGCAGCAAACCCTACGGATACAGCTGGAAGGAACGCTCCCCTGGTCTGTCGCTGCCTGGGCTGACGCCGCACGAATCCCTGCTGCTGGCCCTGGCGCAGCAGCAACTGGCCCCGCTGTTGCCCAGCGCGGTCAGCCGCTCGATGGACAGCTACTTCCAGGCCGCGCGGCGCAACATCGGAACACCCTCCGAGGCCACCGGCCAGCGCGCCCGCGAAGCGCGCTGGCTGGCCAAGGTCCGCGTCGTCAGCCAGACCCAGCCGCTGCTGCCGCCGAAGGTCAGCTCACAGGTGTTCGAGGCGGTCAGCGATGCGCTCTACCGCGACGAGTGGCTGGACATCCGCTACCAGAAGCCGCGCGAAACCACCGCCCGCCCGGCCCGCATCATGCCGCTCGGCCTGTGCCAGCAGGGCCCGCGCCTCTTCCTCGTCTGCCGCTTCGACGGCTACGAGGACCACCGCATCCTCGCCCTCCACCGCATCCAGCAGGCCGAGCCCTCCGGCCTGAACTTCGACCGCCCGCCCGACTTCGACCTCGACCGCTACATCGCCGACGGCAAGTTCGGCTTCGGCGAAGGGCGGCACGTCAAGCTGAGCTTCCGCATCACCAAATCCGCCGGAGAACACCTGCTGGAAACCCCGCTGTCCACCGACCAGACGGTGGAAGACCTCGGTGAGCATTACCGCATCACCGCGACGGTGGTGGAGTCGGGGCATTTGACTTGGTGGTTGCGGGGGTTTGGGGAGGAGGTAGATGAAGTGATTTTTGAGTGACTGGTTTACGGCTAATTTGATGAGGGTTAAAATGAACAAGCTGGATTCTGATTTTGCCATTCGAGTGTATCGAAAGTACGGTGTTCTGCCGGTTTTTCATGAGAGTGTGGGACATGTAAATGTAAGAGGGAGAGTTGAAGATAATGAGACATTTAACCAGTGGTGCCAAAGAGTTCTCGGTACATCCCACACAAATGTTGAGTTGCTGGGTTCATATAAGATCGCGCCCCGCATGGGAATGCGAAGGGTGCTGGCAGAATATAAAAATGACCGTCTGGATTCGCTACTCAAGGCTCAAGCACGGCGTGCTCAAGCAACGGTTAAGAGACGAAAGACCGAAGGCTCAGACGAGGTTCCCGATCCAGTGGTTGTTATTGGCTCTACTGTAACAAAGAGCGAGCTGGCTGAGCTGGTCAGCGAGGCGACTGATTTGCTTCCAGAGAATGTCCGGGAATTCTTTTCTAGATTCACAGATCAACAACTAGACGAATCCGAATGGTCGGAAGTATTTCTGAGCTTGGTTCAAGCATATGCGAGGCTTGCGCAGATGAAGCGATTGGAGTTGAAAGATTCATCTGGTGATGGAATA
>CAUJJV010000160.1 GCA_963205375.1 Pseudomonadota bacterium | reverse complement strand
GTAAACGGTGCCCATTTCCAGACCGATGATGCCGCCGCCCAGAATCAGCATGCGCTTGGGCACTTCTTTCAATGCCAGTGCGCCGGTGCTGTCGACGACGCGCGGGTCTTCGGGCATGAAGGGCAGGCGCACGGCCTGTGAACCGGCTGCGATGATGGCCTTCTTGAAAGCCACGACCTTCTTGGCGCCAGTCTTTTCCTGCGACGTGCCCGTGGTTTCTTCAACTTCCAGATGGTTGGCCCCGACAAAGTGGCCATAGCCGCGCACGATGGTGACCTTGCGCATCTTGGCCATGGCGGCAAGGCCACCAGTCAGTTTGCCAATGACCTTTTCCTTGTGGCCGCGCAGCTTGTCGATGTCCAGCGTCATGGCACCATAGTCCACGCCCATGGCAGACAGATGACTCACTTCGTCCATCACCGCGGCCACATGCAGCAGCGCCTTGGACGGGATGCATCCCACGTTGAGGCAGACCCCGCCCAGAGTGGCGTAGCGTTCGACCAGCACCACTTTGAGCCCCAGGTCCGCCGCGCGGAAGGCGGCCGAGTAGCCGCCTGGGCCGCCACCCAACACCAGCACATCACAGTCCATGTCGACCGTGCCTGCATAGCTGGCGCCAGCCGGTGCGCTGACAGGCGCGGGGGAGGAATTTGCTACCGTTTTAGGAGCTGCTTGCGCAACAGCGACGGGGGCTACAGGCTGTTTTGATTCAGAAGTTTGGGCTTGGGCCGCACCATCTGCCTCCAGCAGTACCACCACCGATCCTTGCTTGACCTTGTCGCCCAGCTTGACCTGGAGTTCCTTCACCACGCCAGCGGCGCTGGACGGAATCTCCATGGACGCCTTGTCGCTCTCGACCGTGATCAGACTCTGGTCGGCCTTGATGGTGTCGCCGGGTTTGACCATCAACTCAATGACGCTGACCTCGTCGAAGTCACCAATGTCCGGAACCTTGATTTCGATAATTGCCATACAGATTCCTTAGAGCAGCACGCGGCGGAAGTCACCCAGGATCTGGCCCAGGTACGCGTTGAAGCGCGCAGCAGCGGCGCCATCAATCACGCGGTGGTCCCAGGTCAAGGACAGCGGCAGCATCAGGCGTGGCTGGAATGCCTTGCCGTCCCACACCGGCTCCATCTGGCTCTTGCACACGCCAAGAATGGCCACTTCGGGCGCATTGATGATGGGGGTGAAATAGCGACCACCAATACCGCCCAAACTGGAAATGGTGAAGGTGGCACCGGACATTTCTGCGGGACTCAGCTTGCCCTCACGTGCCTTCTTGGCGAGTTCGCCCATTTCCTGGCTGATCTGCATCACGCCTTTCTTGTCGGCGTCCTTGAGCACCGGGACCATCAGACCATTGGGCGTGTCGGCCGCAAAGCCGATGTGCCAGTAGTTCTTGTAGACCAGGGCATCACCGTCGAGTGAGCTGTTGAACTCGGGGAACTTCTTGAGTGCCGAGACACAGGCCTTGATCAGGAAAGCGAGCATGGTGACCTTCACAGCGCTGGCGCTGTTTCCAGATTTCGCGGCTTTCTCGTTTTCCAGGTTGGTGGAAACGCGGAACGCTTCGAGATCGGTGATGTCGCAGTCATCATGGTTGGTGACCGCCGGAATCATGATCGCGTTGCGCAACAGGTTGGCGCCGCTGATCTTCTTGATGCGGCCCAGTTCCTTGCGCTCAATGGGGCCAAACTTGGCAAAGTCCACCTTGGGCCAGGGGATCAGACCCAGTGCAGCGCCATCACTACCACCGTTCGCACCGCTGGACGCAGGGGCTTTGGCGGCCTGTGCCTTGGTTTGCGCAGCGCCCGACATGACGGCCTTGGTAAAGGCCTGCACATCGTCCTGGGTGATGCGGCCCTTGGTGCCGGTGCCCTTGAGTTCCTCCAGCGGCACACCGAGTTCGCGGGCGAACTTGCGCACAGAAGGTGACGCGTGGGGCAGTCCCACAGGCGCCGTGGTCGGGTTGTGCGCAGGTGCAGCAGCCACAGTCGCTGTGACCACCGGTGCCGCCACGTGGGCTGCCCCCGCAACCGGGGCCGGCGCAGCGGAAGCAGGCTGAGCCGCAACGGCGCCCGCCGTGCCTTCCAGCACCGCAAGCAGGTCACCAATATTGACCTTATCGCCCACCTTGACCTTGAGTTCCTTGAGCACACCCGCCGCGCTGGACGGAATCTCCATGGAGGCCTTGTCACTCTCCACCGTGATCAGGCTCTGGTCCACCTTGACGGTATCACCCACCTTGACCATCAGCTCAATGACGGCCACATCCTTGAAGTCGCCAATGTCCGGCACACGCACGTCCACCGGGCCAGAGGCCGCAGCCGCAGCCGCGGGAGCTGAAGTTGCTACAGAAACAGGAGCTGTTTGCGCAGGTGCGACGGGGGCTGGAGCCTGTTTTGGCTCAGAAACCGGGGCGGTAGCCGCGCTCGCGGCCTCCAGTACCAGCACGACGGAGCCCTGCTTGACCTTGTCGCCGAGCTTGACCTTGAGCTCCTTCACCACGCCCGCGGCGCTGGAAGGAATTTCCATGGAGGCCTTGTCGGACTCCACCGTAATCAGGCTCTGGTCGGCCTTGACCGTGTCGCCTACCTTGACCATCAATTCGATGACCGAGACTTCGTCGAAGTCTCCGATGTCCGGGACTTGTATTTCCAGGGTTGCCATGTTGTTCGTCTCCTGGGCTTAGGCGTACAGCGGGTTGATCTTGTCGGCCTTGATGCCGTACTTGGCAATGGCTTCCGCCACCTTGGCCACCGGCACGGTGCCCTCTTCGCTCAGCGCCTTGAGTGCGGCCACCACGATGTAGTGGCGGTTGATCTCGAAGTGCTCGCGCAGTTTGCTGCGGAAGTCCGAGCGGCCAAAGCCGTCGGTACCCAGCACCTTGTAGGTACGGCCCTTGGGGATGAAGGGGCGAATCTGCTCGGCGTAGGTTTTCACGTAATCGGTGGATGCCACCACCGGGCCCTTGTGGGTTTCCAGTTGCTGGCCCACGAACGGCACGCGCGGCGTTTCCAGCGGGTGCAGCAGGTTGAAGCGCTCGGCGTCCTGCCCTTCGCGGGTGAGCTCGTTGAAGCTGGGGCAGCTCCAGACGTCGGCCGCCACACCCCAGTCCTTCTCCAGCAGTTCCTGCGCAGCAATGCTTTCGCGCAGGATCGTTCCCGAGCCCAGCAGCTGCACGCGCGGGGTCAGCTTGGCGCCTTCCTTGCACAGGTACATGCCCTTGATGATCTGCTCCTCGGTGCCGGCTTTCAGGCCGGGCATGGCGTAGTTTTCGTTCAGCAACGTGAGGTAATAGAACACGTTGTCCTGTTTTTCCACCATGCGCTTCAAGCCATGGTGCAGAATCACGCCGACTTCGTGCGCGAAGGTGGGGTCATAAGAGATGCAGTTGGGGATGGTGCCAGCCATGATGTGGCTGTGGCCGTCTTCGTGCTGCAGGCCTTCGCCGTTGAGCGTGGTGCGCCCGGAGGTGCCGCCCAGCAGGAAGCCGCGTGCCTGCATGTCACCCGCAGCCCAGGCCAGATCGCCAATGCGCTGGAAGCCAAACATCGAGTAGTACACGTAAAACGGCACCATGATGCGGTTGCTTGTTGAATAACTGGTGGCCGCGGCAATCCAGCTGCTCATGCCGCCAGCTTCGTTGATGCCCTCCTGCAGGATCTGACCGGCCTTGTCTTCGCGGTAATACATCACCTGGTCTTTATCGACCGGGGTGTAGTTCTGGCCGGCCGGGTTGTAGATACCCACCTGGCGGAACAGGCCTTCCATACCAAAGGTACGCGCCTCGTCGACGAGGATAGGCACCACGCGCGGGCCCAGGGCCTGGTCGCGCAACAACTGGGTCAGAAAACGCACATAGGCCTGCGTCGTGGAAATCTCGCGACCTTCGGCGGTGGGTTCGATCACGCTCTTGAAGGTTTCCAGCGACGGCACGGTGAAGCTCTCGTCCGACTTGACACGGCGGTGTGGCAGGTAGCCGCCCAGGGCCTTGCGGCGCTCGTGCAGGTACTTGATTTCCGGGGTGTCGTCAGCCGGTTTGTAGAACGGCACCTTGGACAGCTCGCTGTCGGGAATCGGAATGTTGAAACGGTCGCGGAAGGCCTTGATGTCCTCATCGCTGAGCTTCTTGGTCTGGTGCACGGTGTTCTTGCCCTCGCCGGCCTTGCCCATGCCAAAGCCCTTGACGGTCTTGATCAGCAGCACGGTGGGCTGGCCGGTGTGGTTCTGGGCCTTGTGGAATGCGGCGTAGACCTTCTTCGAGTCGTGGCCACCGCGGCGCAGGTTGCCAATTTCGGCATCGGTCATCTTGGACACCATCTCCAGCGTGCGCGGGTCGCGGCCGAAGAAATGTTTGCGCACGTAGGCGCCGTCGTTGGCTTTCATAGCCTGGTAGTCGCCGTCCAGCGTATCCATCATGACCTTGCGCAGGGCGCCGTCCTTGTCGCGGGCCAGCAGCGGGTCCCAGCCGGAGCCCCAGATCAGCTTGATGACGTTCCAGTCGGAACCGCGGAACTCGCCTTCGAGTTCCTGGATGATCTTGCCGTTGCCGCGCACCGGGCCATCCAGACGCTGCAGGTTGCAGTTGATCACGAAGATCAGGTTGTCCAGCTTTTCGCGGGCCGCCAGGCCAATGGCGCCCAGGGACTCGACCTCGTCCATCTCGCCGTCACCGCAGAACACCCAGACCTTGCGGTTCTCGGTGTTGGCAATGCCGCGGGCATGCAGGTATTTGAGGAAACGCGCCTGGTAAATCGCCATCAAGGGGCCCAGACCCATGGACACGGTGGGAAACTGCCAGAACTCGGGCATCAGCTTGGGGTGCGGGTAGCTCGACAGGCCCTTGCCATCGACTTCCTGGCGGAAGTTGAGCAACTGCTCCTCCGACAGGCGGCCTTCCAGGTAGGCGCGCGCATACACGCCGGGTGACACGTGGCCCTGGATGTAGAGGCAGTCGCCCCCGTGGTTCTCACTCTCGGCGTGCCAGAAGTGGTTGAAGCCAGCACCAAACAGGCTGGCCAGCGAGGCAAACGAGCCGATATGTCCGCCCAGATCGCCACCATCTGCAGGGTTGTGGCGGTTGGCCTTGACGACCATGGCCATGGCATTCCAGCGCATGTAGGCGCGCAGGCGCTCTTCAATTTCCAGGTTGCCGGGCGAATGCTCCTCTTCGGCCGGTTCAATGGTGTTCACGTAGCCGGTATTGGCCGAGAACGGCATGTCGATGCTGCTCTGGCGCGCATGTTCGAGCAATTGCTCCAGAAGGTAGTGCGCACGCTCCGGGCCTTCGGCTTGAATCACGGCGGACAAGGCGTCCATCCATTCACGGGTTTCCTGGGAATCGACGTCCTGGGCCTGGCCACCCGTCGCGCTCTGGGGAACTGCTGACATTTGTTGTCTCCTGGTTGCGTTTTCGTAATTTAGTACGGTCTGCCTATTTTCTCACAACTATTTCTAAATTTCAAATAACGCTTATTGATTTCATATTGCGACATTCAGAAAGAGCTGATTTTTGACACTCCTCTACACTCGGGGCATGCCCTTACCCAACCTGATGCAACTGCCCAATCCGCTGGCGTTCACGCCCGTAGGCCGTGCACGGCGGTGGTGGCGGCGCTTGACACCCCACCGGCAGGACCGCGTGGCCATGCTGGCGCCTTTGCTTGCCGTATTGCTGTTTTTCACGGCCATCGTCGCCACGCTCACCTACCTTCGCCTGGAAGAAATGGAGCGCGAGCAGGAAGCGGTGCAGCGCGACGTGGAATACACCCAGCAGCGCCTGCGCCTGCGCCTGCTCGAACGCCAGGAACAGCTCACCCGCATTGCCCGGGAAGTCTCCAGCCGCGAACTCGACCTGGAAGAGTTCCGGGCACGTGCGTCCACCCTAGTCAACCAATACCCTGAACTGCAGGGGCTGGCCTGGATTGACGAGCGCCGCCGCATCCGGGCCGGTGCCGGAAATTCGGCGCAGTTCCAAGGCTCGCGGCCCTACAGCCCGTTTGGCGAGGCCCAGGCTCCCGGCGATCCGCAGACCGGATTCGAGCAGGCAAGAGACGCCAATCAACCCGTCTATATCCAGCGCACCAAGACCGGTGAGTCCTCGCCGTTTCTACAAATGTTCATTCCCCTGAACGAACGCGGCCGCTTCTCTGGCGTCCTGCTGGCGGAATACTCCACAGACGGTCTGTACCGCTATGGCGTTCCCGATGAAGTCTCCGCCCGGTATGCCATTTCGCTGCTGGACGCCAACGGCGCCGTCCTGGCGGGCACCTCCATCCCCACCAAGAAAGCCGTCAACAAGTTCCTGCCCTGGGCCAGTGCCGCCAACGAGTACGCCATGCCGGTGTCGCCGGTCGGCACCCATCTGGTGCTGCGCGCACAAGCCTACCGCGCATCGCTGGGAGTCATCAGCAGCGGACTGTTCTGGCTGGTGGCCACACTGAGCGTGATGACCGCCTGGATGCTGATCGCCAACTGGCGCCACACCCGAAGGCGTCTGCAGGCACAGCAGGCCCTGATGTCGGAAACCAATTTCCGACGGGCCATGGAAAACTCCATGCTGACCGGCATGCGCGCCATGGACTTGCAGGGCCGTATCACCTATGTGAACGCAGCCTTCTGCCAGATGACGGGCTGGTCCGAATCCGACCTGGTGGGCCGCACCGCCCCCTTCCCCTACTGGCCCGAGGGGGACCGCGAACAACTGGCATCCCGGCTGGAAGAAGAACTCAACGGCCAAACCTCGCCCGGCGGTATCCAGTTGCGGGTCAAACGCAAGGACAAGTCCCTGTTTGATGCCCGGCTGTATGTGTCACCCCTGATCGACGCCATGGGTGTCCAGACCGGCTGGGTGACGTCCATGACGGACATCACCGAGCCCAACCGCGTGCGCGAACAACTGTCAGCCTCGCACCAGCGGTTCACCACCGTGCTGGAGGCGCTGGATGCGTCTATCTCGGTGGCACCGCTTGGCAGCGACGAAATGCTGTTTGCCAACAAGCTGTACCGCCAGTGGTTTGGCACACAAGCCAACGGTCACCTGCGGCTGGTGGCGCAAGCCGGCATTCCGCCCAGCCCCACCAATGACGAGTTCAGCGACAGCGTGGACTCTTTTGCCGGCCTGCCCACCACGGCCTTGCCCGATACGGAATCGGAAAGCGCGGAGATTTTTATCAGCGAACTGGGCAAATGGCTGGAGGTGCGCACCCGCTACCTGAGCTGGGTGGACGGGCGCCTGGCACAGATGGTGATTGCGACCGATATCACCGCCCGCCGTCTGGCGGAGGAGCAGGCCGCCATCCAGGCGGAACGTGCGCAAAACTCCAGCCGGCTGATTACCATGGGTGAAATGGCCTCCAGCGTGGCGCATGAACTCAACCAGCCGCTCACCGCCATCAACAACTACTGCAACGGCATGGTCTCGCGCATCAAAGCCCAGCAGATCTCGGAGGAAGACCTGCTGGGCGCCTTGGAGAAAACCGGCAAACAGGCACAGCGCGCCGGCCAGATCATCCAGCGTATCCGGGCCTTTGTGAAGCGCAGTGAGCCCAACCGCACGCCCTCGGAAATTGGCATGATGGTGGCAGAAGCCGTCGAGCTGGCAGAGATCGAGCTGCGGCGCTTCAACGTGCGGCTCAATCCGTATGTGGCAGAACGGCTGCCCTTGCTGCTGGTGGACCCCATCCTGATTGAACAGGTGCTGGTCAACCTGCTGCGCAATGCGGCCGAGTCCATCGACATCGCCGACCGCCCCACGGCCAACCGGCTGATTGAGCTGCACGTGCGCCCACGCCAGATGGAAGGCAAGGAAGTGATTGAATTCGCCGTGCAGGACACCGGCAAGGGCCTCGCTCCGGAGGTGATGGACCGCCTGTACGAAGCGTTCTACTCCACCAAGGCCAATGGCATGGGCATCGGCCTGTCCCTGTGCCGCTCCATCGTGGAGTCGCACCTGGGTAGGATGACCGCAGAGAACATCTACAATGGCTCAGTGGTGGCCGGGTGCCGGTTTTCGTTCTGGATTCCGATTTCCGAGGTTGGTGTTCCCCAACCCCGCACCCCCGCCAAAAGCAACTAGAAAATTGGACGTCTGAATGAGCTTGATTCCCAAAAAAGGTACGGTATATGTGGTCGACGATGACGAGGCCGTACGGGACTCCCTCCAGTGGCTGCTTGAAGGCAAAGGTTACCGGGTACGCTGCTTCGAGTCTGCCGAATCTTTCCTGAGCCGCTATGACGCGCGCGAGGTAGCCTGCCTGATCGTGGACATCCGCATGGCGGCCATGACCGGTCTGGAACTGCAGAATCGCCTGATCGAAGCCCGCTCACCACTGCCCATCGTGTTCATCACCGGCCACGGTGACGTGCCCATGGCGGTGGACACCATGAAAAAAGGCGCCATGGATTTCATCCAGAAGCCCTTCAACGAAGAGCAACTGGTGGGCTTGGTCGAGCGCATGCTGGACCACGCCAAGGACACCTTTGCCGACTACCAGCTCTCGGTCAGCCGCGACGCCCTGCTCTCCAAGCTGACGCTGCGCGAATCGCAGGTGCTCGAGCGCATCGTGGCCGGACGCCTGAACAAGCAGATTGCCGACGATCTGGGCATCAGCATCAAGACGGTCGAAGCCCACCGCGCCAATATCATGGATAAGCTCAGCGCCAACACGGTGGCGGATCTTCTGAAAATTGCACTCGGACAGAACGCCCCCAAAGTCTGACACACCCAATTCAATAGCATCAAACGCCTGTCCCATGAGGGTTACGGGCGTTTTTCAATTCAGGAACCCCTATGCCCACATCGACCACCGCCCAGATCATTGACGGCAACGCCCTGTCCCGCCAGTTGCGCACCGAAGTCACCCAGCGCGCGGCAGCCTTGCGCGGCCGGGGCCTGACCCCCGGACTGGCTGTGGTGCTGGTGGGTGACAACCAGGCCAGCCAGGTCTATGTGCGCAACAAGGTCAAGGCCTGCCACGAAAGCGGCCTGCACTCGGTGCTGGAGCAGTACCCCGCCACCATGACCGAAGCCGAGCTGCTGGCCCGTGTGGATGTGTTGAACAACGACCCCACCATCCACGGCATCCTGGTACAGCTACCGCTGCCCGCCCACATCGATGCGCAAAAGGTGATCGAGGCGATTTCTCCCGCCAAGGACGTGGACGGGTTCCACGTCGCCAGCGCCGGCGCGCTGATGGTCGGACAGCCTGGCTTCTGGCCCTGCACGCCGTACGGCTGCATGAAGATGCTGGAGTCCATCGGCTACGACCTGCGTGGCAAACACGCGGTGGTGATCGGCCGCAGCAATATCGTGGGCAAGCCCATGGCACTGATGCTGCTGGCCAAGAACGCCACCGTCACCGTGTGCCACAGTGCCACCAAAGACCTCAAGGCCATGACACTGCAGGCCGATGTGATCGTGGCTGCCGTGGGCAAGCGCAATGTGCTCACCGCCGACATGGTCAAACCCGGCGCGGTGGTGATCGACGTGGGCATGAACCGCAATGACGAAGGCAAGCTGTGCGGTGACGTGGATTTTGCGGGTGTCAGCCAGGTGGCGAGCCACATCACACCGGTGCCCGGCGGCGTTGGCCCCATGACCATCACCATGCTGCTGGTCAACACCATTGAAGCCGCTGAACGCGAGGCCAACAAACCATGAACCCCTTGCTCCGCTTTGATGCGCTTCCCCTGTTCGACCAGATCACCCCGGCCCATGTCGAACCGGCCATCGATACGCTGCTGGCCAACGCCAGCGCGGCACTGGAGAAGGTCACCGCGCCTGACTTTCCGGCAGACTGGAGCGCCATTGCGCGCACGCTGGATGTCGCCACCGAGCAACTGGGCACGGCCTGGGGCGCCGTGAGCCACCTCAACAGCGTGGCCGATACGCCCGAACTGCGCGCAGCCTACAACGCGGCCCTGCCCAAGGTGACCGAGTTCTGGACCCGCCTGGGAGCGGATGAGCGCCTGTTTGCCAAATACAAGGCCATCGACACCAGCACCCTCAACGCCGAACAGCTGCAGGCCCACAAGAACGCCATCCGCAACTTTGTGCTCGGTGGCGCCGACCTGACCGGCGACGCCCGCACGCGCTTTGCCGAAATCCAGGAGAAGCAGGCCGAACTGAGCCAGAAGTTCAGCGAGAACACACTGGATGCCACCGACGCGTTCAGCTACTACGCCAGTGCGCAAGAGCTGGCAGGTGTTCCAGACGATGTGCAGCAAGCCGCCCTGGCTGCCGCGCAGGCCGAAGGCAAGGACGGCTACAAACTCACGCTCAAAATGCCGTGCTACCTGCCAGTCATGCAGTTCGCCGACAGCAGCACCCTGCGCGAGACGCTGTACCGTGCTTACGTGACCCGTGCCTCCGACCAGGCCACCGGCGACAGCCAGAAATTCGACAACTCGCAAAACATCCGCGACATCCTGGCCCTGCGCCTGGAAGAAGCTCGCCTGCTGGGCTACCCCAACTTCGGCGCAGTGTCGGTAGTGCCCAAGATGGCGGACTCGACCGAAACGGTCATCTCCTTCCTGCGCGACCTGGCCCGCAAGGCCAAGCCGTTTGCCGAAAAAGACCTGGCTGATCTGCGTGCCTTTGCCAAGAGCGAACTGGCCCTGGCCGATCCCCAACCCTGGGACTGGCCCTATGTGAGCGAGAAGCTCAAGGAAGCGCGCTACGCCTTCAGTGAGCAGGAAGTCAAACAGTACTTCACGGCACCCAAGGTGCTGGCCGGTCTGTTCAAGATTGTGGAGAGCCTGTTTGACGTGGCCATCCAACGCGACAGCGCACCGGTCTGGAATGCAGGCGTGGAGTTTTACCGCATCGAGCGCAACACGCCCCAGGGTCTGCAACTGGTCGGCCAGTTTTACCTGGACCCGGCGGCACGCGCCGGCAAACGCGGCGGCGCCTGGATGGACGATGTACGCACCCGCTGGCTGCGCCCGGACAACGGCGTGCTGCAAACCCCGGTGGCCCACCTGGTATGCAACTTTGCCGACGGTGTGGACGGTAAACCACCCCTGCTGACGCACGACGATGTCACCACCCTGTTCCACGAGTTTGGCCACGGTCTGCACCATATGCTGACCCAGGTCAACGAGCACGATGTCTCCGGCATCAGCGGCGTGGAGTGGGATGCGGTGGAATTGCCCAGCCAGTTCATGGAAAACTTCTGCTGGGAATGGAATGTGCTGCAGCACATGACCGCCCATGTGGACACTGGTGCGCCCCTGCCGCGTGCCCTGTTTGACAAGATGCTGGCGGCCAAAAACTTCCAGAGCGGCATG